>CAZFKF010000257.1:0-6692 GCA_964518805.1 uncultured Planctomycetaceae bacterium
AAACGCTCCGCGTGAACCTCGCGGCGCTGGCGAGCGTTCGATGCCGTACCTGGCAGACGGTTAGCCCGGATGAGGCGTCGGCGTTCGGGAGTCAGGGGGCGTGATACCTCACGGGAGCGTAGGGTCGAACAACGCCCCATCGGCCGTTCGTATCCCCAAATGGTTCGGCGAGACGATCCGGGAGAAACGGGGCGAGCAGACCCACCCCCGCATCGGCTGGGGAGAGCGAGGAACGTCGCAAGTTCCTTTGCGCGAAGGGTTTGACATTGCAGCTCCAATGGGGGAAGATGGCCGGAACACCGCTGGTCGGCCAAAACGCCGGTCGCTGGAACCCGCCGGGAACTTTTCCTAGGCCCTGGGCGTCCTAAGACTTAGACGTGAACTGACCGTGAACGACGACACCCAATTGATTGCCGAGACCCTGGCGGGCCAGCCAGCAGCCTTTGGGCAACTGGTCCAGAAGTACCAGGACCGGTTGTACAATACCGTCGTGCACGTGGTCGGCTGCGCGGAAGACGCCCGCGACGTCGTCCAGGAGGCCTTTGTGCAGGCCTTCGTCAAGCTCGACACGTTCCACCGCACCAGCGCCTTCTACACTTGGCTGTACCGTATCGCCTTCAACGTGGCGATCAGTCGCGGCCGGCGAAAGCGCCCCTCGGTGTCGGTGGAGCAGACCCGGGAGGCGACGGGACGGGAACCGGTGGACCAGCGGGAGGGGCCGAGCCAGCAGGTCGAACAGGAAGAACGCTGTCGGCAAGTCCGAGAAGCGATCGCCAGGCTCTCCGAAGAGCACCGCGCCGTGGTGATTTTGCGCGAGATCGACGGTTGCTGTTATGAAACCATCGCCGAAATCCTCGATCTGCCGGTGGGAACGGTTCGCAGCCGCTTGCATCGCGCCCGGCTCGAACTCCGCGACCAGCTCAAGGAAGTGTTGACCCTCGAAGACTCGTAGCTCGGCTCCGCGGAGCCTTGTCGCTTGGCTCTCCAGAGCCGAGCGGATAGGAAAGAATCAGGTTTTTTTAGCATTCAGAATCTGAAAGAACAGCTCGGCTCTGGAGAGCCAAGCGACAAGTTTTGAAGCCATGCTCAACGTGCCGGAAAACGAACTGTTCAGCGCTTATCTCGACGGCGAACTAACCGCCGCCGAGCAGGCGGACGTCGAACGGTTGCTGGCCGCCAGTCCGGCCGCACGGCAACTCATGGATGAGCTCCGCGCCTTGAGTTCGACGCTTCAGTCGCTGCCCGCGCACAAACTGGATGAGGATCTCAGCCAGCAGGTGTTGCGATTGGCCGAGCAGCGGGTGCTGATGGGCGGAACGGATTCGGATCCGAATTTCCAGGGACCTGCGGTGCCGGCTGGCCGATGGCAGGCGATCGGACGCCGGCTGAGGCAGCCGAGAATCTGGGCCTGGCCCGCGGCTGCCGCGGCCGTGGCCATCGTGCTGGCGGTTTTGCACCCCGAGCAAGCCGGACGCGTGGCCCGCCGCCCAGGCGAAGAGCCCGTCGCCCTGGCCCCCGAGGCGCGTCGCGAACTGCCTGCCATCGGGGCGCGCGATCGGGGTGAGGAATTCCACTTTCGTCGCGGCCTCGGCCGCGAGTCTTTGGCGGATGCCGATCGTGAACAGCCGGCTGCCGCGCCGGTCGAGGTCGAACGGCTGAAGATCGCCGCGAAAGAGAAAGCGCTGCCCGCCGCGCCGCCAGTGGTGCCGTTGGTCGTTCCGCCTCCGGCGGCTTCCGCGTCAGAGTCCGGCCTGGCAGCCACCGCGCAGTCACGGGGCGCGGCAGTTGAAGCAGGTTCAGCGATGAGCGCGGCAGCAGGCGGCGAGTCGCTCGCTCGGCCCATGAAAGCCGCCATAGCAGCTACACCCTCTCTCATGAAGGCCGGCAAGGCGGTAGCCGGTTGGGCAGACCAGTTGGCAGCCGGGGATGTCTTGGTCGTGCACTGTAGTGTGGCGCCCGCGGCGATGGAGCAGCGATATGTCGAACAGTTGCTCGCCCGGCAAGGTTTGACGCTCGGGCCTGCAGGCTTGGTTCTCGACAACGCCGATCCATCACGCACGGCCGGAGACTACGTCGAGGCCAAAGCGAAGCAGAAGGAGAGCGCGCAGGACGCGAAGCAAGAGCTAGCGCAAAGCAAAGACCGGGTCGCGAAGCAGGCGGAGGTTTCCGAGGGATCGAGCCGGTTGAAGGTGACCGAATCGAAGCCGCTGGCAACCGAAGGCCTTGTTTACATCCGCGCCGAGGCCACTCGGGCACAACTGGACGCTGTGCTGGACGCCTTGCGTTCGCAACCCGAAACGGTTTGTTTGTCGAGCATCACGGTGGCCGCCGACGGAGCCCCCTCGCAGGTTGACCATCTTTACTACGACCGTTTTGCCCGGTCGCCGAAGGGAGGCATGCCGGGCTTTGGAGGCGGGCTGGGCGGTATGGGGGCTTCGCCGGCCGACCAGCCGTCGCAATCCGCCGATTTCAACGTTCAGAATCAGGCGACTATCGCCGAGTCTGCCGAAGGCCGCAGGGACGCAGCGCAGGCACGGAGGTTTCAGCAACTCGGTGCTGCGAATACGGCCAACAGCGCAGCCGCGTCCAACACTCAGCAGAGTGCCGAGTCGCAGTTTGGTATGCCGCGTTCCACGAGCCAGGCAGGGGGAGCATGGCAGAAGGCTGCTCCCGCAACGCAAGCCAACGGCACTCGACTGATGGAGCCATCCGGCGCGACGCGGGATCTTGAACCCAAGCTTCAGGGCGCCTACGGATCGGTCAGGCAGGGACCGGCTCGCCCGGAGGCAGGGCGCGGACAACAGGCCGCCGGCCTCTCGCAAGGTGCGCGCATGCCAAGCCCTCCACCCGCCAGCGCCCCAAAGAGCGAGAAACTGGCTAAGCAGCAGGTCCAAGAGCCGGTCCGCTACCATGTGGTCTTTGTCGTGCGCGCGGTCGATCCGAAAACGGACGCGAGCCAGATCGTCAATGAGAAGGCAGCTAAGATACCGGCGGAAGCGGCCAAGGCGGCGAGCGCAAAGCCCTCTCCCCCGCCGGCCGCAGCGACCAAGCCGGCAGAACCGGCCAAGCCCGCCGCAACGGCGCCGGATGCTCCTCCCGCCGCCAAGTGACGCGGTTTCTGCCATCGACACCTTTTCCGCATTGCGCCGGCCCCGATATCGAGCTTTGGGCTTGTTCCCCGAAGACGATTTCCCTATGGAGGAGAAGCGTTTGCGACCACAGCGCAGCGCGCAGCGCGGAGGATCGCTTCTGAGTTCTCGCGACGCTGCTACAATGGGACGCCATGGACGAGCCACTGAATGAATTTGTCGCGGACGAGTTGTCGGCCGACGCCGAGGGCGCGGTCGGTCTCGATCCTACGGTTGTGGAAAACGCATCGGCCCAGTATTTCGGGCGGTGGAACCGGCTGGTCAGCACGACCAACTGGGAAAAAGGCCGGATCATCAGCGAGTGGCGACAGGAGTTGCTCTCGGCTGGGGCCCCGATCGAGGCTGCCAGCGACGAGGCCTGGAGCCGCCGCGTGGGCAACGTCAGCCCGCAACACGTGGGCCGCCTGCGGCGCGTGTACCAGCGTTTTGGCGAGATCCACCCCCAGTTTGCCGGCCTCTACTGGAGCCACTTCCAGGCCGCCCTGGATTGGCACGACGCAGAGATGTGGCTCGAAGGGGCCGTGCAGAGCAACTGGTCGATCGCCCAGATGCGCACCGAGCGCTGGCAGGCCACGGGTGCGCCGGAATCGCAGATGCCCGCGGACGAAGACGTTGCGGCGGCCGAAACCGACGAAGACGCCGCGGCAGCCGACGATCGGCCGGCCGAATCGTTCGAGTCTTCGTTGCGCGAAGTTCAAGATCCTGAGGACGATCACCACACCGGGCCCGCGGCGATCGACGCCGACGAAGCGCCCCACGACGACGCTCAAGAGGTGCCGTTTGACGTCCCTGGCGACGCCGAACCAGTTCGTCCGTTCGAGAATCTCCCCACCCTGCCGCACGACCTGGCCGACGCCTTCGAGACGTTCAAGCTCGCGATTCTCAATCACAAGCTTGCAGGCTGGCGCGACGTTACCGCCGACGACATCCTCACGGTGCTCAACGCTCTGAAAGAACTCACCCTGGCGCCGTCCGCGTAGCGCGGCGCTTGAAGCATGGCTCTGCCGAGCCATGCCGATGCAGAAGGGGCGATGGAACCGCCGCAAGAGCGTTATGCGCCGAGCAGCTCGGCTCTGGGACGCCCCGCTACGAACGACGTTCGGGGGACTGGGGTGCGCTTGGCGGCGGAACGGAGGATGCCGCATCCGGCGAAGACTCGACGGGCGCAGTCTCCGACGCGGGTTCCAAAGCGGCCGGCACGGAAATGGGCTCCGTCACCGCAGGCTCGACGATCGGGGCGTTTGCTTCGATCCGATCAGCGTCTGCGGGTGCTGCGGGCGGCGTCGCGTCTGGAACGGTCGGAATTGCCTCCGGGGCGGGCGGCGCCGCCTCGCTGGCCTCGGGCCTAGCGACGGGTTCCTGCGGCTTCGGCCCCTGGTCTTGGCGGCGGCCTGCATCCTTGCCGCGTTTGTCCTGGCCTTTCTTGCCTCGCCCGGGGACGCCTGCGCCCGGCTGCTGCAAGCCGTAGAACTGCATCAGATCGCTAAAACTCCGCAACGGCTCCTTCCCGGCTTTCATGTCGTCGGTGATCGGGGTGACCGGCTTGGGGCGCGGGGCCGGCCGGGGCGGCCCGCGATCGGGCTGACGAGGCGGGCGGTCTTGCGGCGGACGATCGCCAAAACGCGGTCGATTGGGTCGCCCGGCCGGCGGTCCGGCCTGCCCAGAAGGTCGGCCGCGCCCCTCGCCGCGCGGCGGCGGACCGCCCTCGCGTGCCCCCTCCGAACGCGGCGGACCATGCGGCCGTTCGTGCCGCATGGGCGCAGGCCGCTCGTGTCCCGGCGGAATCATCGAAAGCGAGACCCGTCGTCTCTGCTTGTCGATCCCCAACACCCACACCCGGACGATGTCGCCCACGGTCACCACGTCGTGCGGATCGCGCACAAACTTGTCGGCCAGGTGGCTCACGTGCACCAGGCCGCTGTCGTGCATGCCGATATCGACGAATGCACCGAAATCGACGACGTTGAGAACGGTGCCGGTCAACTCCATGCCGGGCGTCAGGTCTTCGAGCTTCAGTACGCCGCGTTTGAACACCGGGGCGGGCAGGTCCTCGCGCGGATCGCGGCCAGGACGAGCCAACTGGCTCATGATGTCGCTGAGCAACATCGTCCCCACCTGCAGTTCGCCGGCCAGCGCTGCCGCGTCAGCCTTGCCGATCCGTTCCGAGAGGCCCGCGGCGGTCTGTGTGCTCACCAAGTCCGCCGGGGCAATCCCCAGCCGCTCCATCACTCGGCTGGCCACCGCATAGCTCTCGGGGTGAATCCAGGTGGCATCCAGGGGATTATCGCCGCCGATGACCTTCAAGAACCCGGCCGCCTGCACAAACGTCGCATCGCCCACGCCCGGCACTTCCTTGAGCTGCTCGCGGTTGCGGAAGGGGCCGTGCTCCAGGCGGTAATCGTAGAGCCGACGGGCGGTCAACTGGTTCAATCCCGAGACGTATCGCAACAGGGCGGGGCTGGCCGTGTTGACGTCCACGCCCACGTAGTTCACGCACGACTCGACGACCTCGTCGAGCGATTCGCGGAGGTGGTTGGCCTTGATGTCGTGCTGGTACAGACCGACGCCCAGGTTCGGCGGATCGATCTTGACGAGTTCGCTCAACGGGTCCTGCAATCGCCGTCCGATCGAGATGGCGCCCCGCAGCGTCGCGTCGTATTGGGGGAACTCTTCGCGGCCCAAGCGGCTCGTCGAATAGACGCTCGCTCCCGCCTCGTTGACGATGACGAAGCAGACCCCTTTGTCCTTCAACTCGTTCTCGATCAGCCCGCCGAAGAACTCCTCGGTCTGGCGGCAGGCCGTGCCATTGCCAATGGCCACCACGCTCAGGTCGTGCTGTTGGATCATTTCGGCCGCGATGCGCCGGGCCTCCTCGACCCGATCCGCCTTGCCCACCAAGAATATCGTCTGATGCGCCACCACATTGCCGAATTGGTCCATGGCCACGAGCTTGCAGCCGCTCTTATAGCCTGGGTCCACGGCCAACACGCGGCGATCGCGCACGGGCGAGACCAAAAGCAGGTTCCGCAGATTGCGGGCAAACACGCCCACCGCGTGCATTTCGGCGCGTTCGGTCAACTCGCGACGGATTTCGCGTTCCAGGCTGGGAAGAATCAGCCGCGTGAGGGCGTCGCGGGCGCATCCGCGAAGGAAATCGGCATGCGGGTGGTCGGGCGGGACGCACAACTCGTCGACGACCTGGTTCATCGCCTCCAGATCGGTCTCGATCTTGACGCGCAGAACCCTTGCCCGCTCTCCGCGATTGATCGCCAGAATTCGATGCGGCGGGATCTTGCGGATTTCCTCGCCGTACTCGTAGTAGTCGCGGAACGCCTTCTGTTTCCGCTCTTCGGCCTTCTTCTTCTTCTGTTCTCGCTTCTCGCGAGCCAACTCGGCCTTCGTTCGTTTCCGCGATGCAGACGGCGCCGGGCGAGGCTTGGGCGCGGGCGACACCCACCCCAGATCGGTGAGGGGCTCATCGCTTGAAGCCACGCTTTGGCCGGGCGTTCCGAGTTCCGCGACCTCGAAGGCCATGGCAACCTC
>CAZFKF010000258.1:0-6691 GCA_964518805.1 uncultured Planctomycetaceae bacterium
CGCCCATGTCGGTCCTGTGGTTCGACGCGACACAACGCTGGCACAAGTACCCGGGACAGAACCAGGTTCGCGTCGCGGGTGGGCGACTCGTCCTGCGCGAAAAGGGGCTGCTGCGAGCGTCGGACGTGTACACGGGCCGCAGGCTGTGGGAGGTTGAGTTGCCCGATGCCCCGCCGGACCGCCAGCAAATCCGTTACGCCTGGCACCGGCAGTGGGGCCCCCAAGCCAGCCTGTCGCCGACGGCGGAGTTGGTGGTTGTCGAGGATGCGATCTACCTGGGCGACGGCGCGAGCCTCCGCGTGTTCGATCCGGCCACCGGCAAGCAAACCGGACGCTTTGTGCTTCCCCAGGATCTCCAATCGCCTTGGGTGAATCTCCGCGTCGTCGGCGACTGCCTGGTGGGCAGCAGCGGGCGAACGATGGTGTGCGTGCAACGCCGTACCGGTGCGTTGCGTTGGCGCGTTGAGGCAACGCGTTCGTCGCTATACATCGCAGCCAGCGGCAATCGAGTGTTCTGTGCCGAACTTGCCGATCCGGAGAAGAAAGAAGACGAAGCTCGCGACGGGAGCACCTTCGCGCTGAACCTTGCGACGGGGGAGCGCGTCTGGAATCGGCCAGGCGGCGCCAGGTTCAGATACAGCCCGTCTCTCGACATCATCGTGACGGCGTCCGGTCTGTTTCGCGGCCTGAACGGGGAGCTTCTCCCGCGCGCGGCCGACGCGCCGCAAACACGACTGGCGATCACGGGAGGCGGCCTGCCAAAGACTGGGCTACCGGGCGTGATTGCCGGGGATAGGCTGCTCACCGGAAGCGACGAAACGCTTGCCATCTACGAGCTTCCGTCGGTCCGGCGGATCGGTGAAACGATGAAGTGGAACCGTCGCGGTTGTACGGGCCCCAGGGCGAGTACACACCTATTGACGACTCGCTACCACGGCAACGCGGCCTGGATTGATCTCGACAGCCGCGAAATCACCGCGTTCCTGGCAGTTCGTCCGAGTTGCTCGGTGAACAACAACCTGTACCCGGCCGACGGCGTGCTGAGCATGCCCAACCTGACAGCCGGATGTACCTGCAATTACTTGCCCGTCTCCTTGGCCTGTGTGCCGAATGGCGTCCTTGAGCCGGACGCTGCGAAATGAATCATCGCTGGGTCGGCGACAAACGTCAGCCCGGCGAACCGAAGGTGCGCCTTCGACCGCGCGAAATGTCTGCGCGGCGCACGAATTCCGCGTAGGCCGCCATCAGCGGTACGGCCAGTTCCGGACTCTCGAATTCTGCGAGCGCCGTGGCAATGGCTTCGATGGTCGATAATTCGTCGAACGGTTCGCCCCCACCATACGGCACGATGCACACGTTGCTCAGCACGAGGGCCGCCAAACGACCTGTGTTGCTCGATAACCGCTCCTCCCTGAAGTGCCGAACGATCACGATCTGAATGTCCGTTCGGATATGCGTCAGTTCGGAGCACAAGCACAGGCGACCCCTGAGGAGACAGCGGGGACACAAGCGTCTCAGGTCTCGCGGGGCACAAGATCGCACGGCACGTCTCCCATCGTCAGTCGGCGTTCCTGCCTACGCAGCGAAGGGAATGCACCGCGGCGATCGCGCCAGGAAGTGTCCGTACCGTACCCCGCGATCGTCTGTCCGTCAAGATGTGCCGCCCCGGCGGCCGCACCACTCCGGCAGCAGGGCATCACGCGGCGTTCGCCGCGGGTGGGCCGGGGGACTGCCAGGGCCGCCTTCCTGCTCGCCCGACGCAATGCGACGCAAAAGCATGTCACACACCGAAAGCCTCGGATGGGCGATACGGTCTTCTGGCAATGGGGCCGGCGGTTCTGGTAGGCTAGGCACTGCAACCCGACTGGCGCCGGCAATCCGGAGACATGCCGGACGCGATGCGGAGGACGACTGGGGGCGATGCTGGAGAAAACGCAAGTCGATTCCCAACTCCGACGCGGCTCGCGGGCGAAACGCGATGTGGGGCATGTTGTGAGAGAAAGAATGTTCCGTCGAGGAGACCTTGAGATGAATCGCATGGCGTTGGCGGCTGCCGTGGGCATAGGGTTGTGGTTCGGTTCCGTGGCGACGGCTCAGCCTCGGCTGGTGAAGGATGTCTACGGTATTGGCGTGGCAGGCAATTGCTGCACGCATGGGGCGGGCATTTGCGCCATGTTCAAGGGTCGCAGCGACACTCGCGTGGTGGCCGCCTTCGAGCAGCATTCACCGCGGGCTCAAGAGTTGGCCGACGCGTTGGGTAAGCCGCTGGCCGAATCGTACGACGCCGTGATCCAGGACCCTGCGGTGGACATCGTGGCCGTCACCTGCGATCCATGCGACAAGGCCGCGATGGTTGAGAAGGCCGCCCGGGCAGGCAAGCCCATCTTCCTCAACAAACCTCCCTGCGACAGCCTGGAGGCTGCGCGACGAATCGCCCGGGCCGTGGCCGAGCACAAGGTGTGGCTGGTCCACGACATTCCCATGGTCCGCTCGGTGCCCGTCTTCGCTCGGCTGCTGGAAGAGATTCGCACCCCGTCGTACGGCAAGGTCCTGGGCTACCATCACCTGTTCGGCATGAACTTCGATCCGTCGTTCGACCTCAAGCGGACCTGGCCCGAGCGGCTCGATCCGCCGCAAAAGTCGGGCGGCGGCGAGATGACCAACATGGGCTGCTACGCGATCGATTATGCCGTGGCCCTGTTCGGCAGTCCGCGGGCCGTGACCGCCAAGTGGCGCAAGGAGTGGGACGTCTACCGGGACGCCAACGTGGAAAACTTCGGGCAGATCGTACTCGACTACGGTCCGTTCTTCGCCTTCCTCGAAGTCGGCAAGCAGCAGCTTCCGGCCCCTTCGCGCCACAGCAACGTGATGACGATCAACTTCGAGCACCGCACGGTCGTAATCGACGCCAGCGCCCAGTTGGTCGCGGTGAATCACGTACCGGTCGACTGGCAGCAGTTCAGCCGCGGGGCCCGCGCGGTCGGTTCGGTGGAACAACTCCTGGCCGCGCTTCGCGAGGGCGTTCCACCGACGAGCAACGCCCAATCCGTGGTGGCGGCCACCGAAGTGCTGATGGCCGCATACCGCTCGATCGTCGAAAACCGCACCATCACGTTGCCGCTCGCGTTGGGCGAGAACCCGCTCTCGCGGCGTTGAGCTTCACACCAAGTGACTTGCTCAACACCCGCGCCTGGGTTGCCGATTGCCAAGCACGGAGTACGGAGTACTCCTCAAGTGACTACTTTCTATGCACCGGGGCAACGTTCTGCTCCCGGCGTGTGCCGGCTGTCAGTTAGGCCGGCCCCAAGGCCACGAAGACCTTGCGAATGGCCTTGGCCACGTCCTTGGCGTCCTCTTCGCTGAAGTTGGGGTCCATGGTCACACCAGCAAACCGGTTGAGGATGTCGATGGTACGTGGGCAGGATTCGGCGCCGTAGCGGATCGCCTTGCCGGCCTCGCTTTGGAACGACGGCCAGGCGGGATGGATGGTGGACTTGTCGGCGATCCGCGGGTCGGCCGGCAGGATCGCCGACCCGCCGGGAGAATGCGCCGGAACGTTTTCGGCCGCCATGGCCCGCTTGAACCGGTCGCACCGCGACTTGGTCTTGAGGTCTACGAAGATCGTCGAGCCCAGGTCGCCCTCGGCGTCCGGCGTCTTGCGGAGTTTCAGGCCGGGCACGTCGGCCAGGGCTGCGCGGACTCTGCGGGCGTTGGCCCGGAGCCGAGTGCAGATCGTCTCCAGCTTCTGGAGTTGCCCCTTGAGCACCGCGCCGGTGAATTCGTTCATGCGGAAATTGCACGAGGCGAAGGCCGCCAGCACACCGCCCTTGAAGTCTTCGGCGTAGGGCGAGCGGAGCGAGCCGACATCATGGAAGCGGACACCCCGCTCGAAGAGCTTCGGGTCGCTCGTGACCACCGCGCCCCCTTCGCCGGCGGTGATCGTCTTGCTGAGTTGGAAGCTGTTGATGCCCATGTCGCCGTGCGTGCCCACGTACTTCCCTTTGTACTTCCCGCCCGCACACTGGGCGCAGTCCTCGACGACGCGGATCTTGTGCTTCTTGGCGATCGCGAGGATCGCATCCAGGTCGGCCAGGCCGCCTTGCAGATGGGAGGGAACGATGGCCTTGGTGCGCGGGGTGATTTTGGCTTCAAGCTCGTTCGGGTCCATGGCGAACGAATCGTCGATCTCGACGAAGACCGGCAGGGCGCCGCAGAGGACGACGGCGTCGTAGTCGGCATACCAGGTCCAAGCCGGAAGAATCACTTCGTCGCCCGGGCCGATCTCCAAGGCGGCCATGGCGGTGTACAGGGCGGTCGTACCCGAGGTCACCGCGATCGCGTACTTCGCGCCCAGGTGGGCCGCGTAGGCCTGCTCGAACTGGAGGACCTTGGACTTGCCGCCCCACCAGCGGAATGGATAGCGCGACTCCAGGACGTCGATCAGTTCCTGCTTCTCCACGTCGTCGTAGAACTGCGGGCCATAGGGCGCCGAGTGAAGCGGCTCCTTGCGCACCGGCGTTCCCCCTTGGATCGCAAGCTTCTCGTTGCCTTCGGCGGCCACCGAAGGCGAACTTCCCACGGACCCGGCAAACAGTGACGCGGCGCCAAACGATCCGGCAACCTCCAGGAACTCACGGCGGTTGGCCGTTGTCTTGTTCATCGGATTCTCCTCAAGTAGGCAAATGCTAACACGGCTTTCGACCCATTGCCGAAGTCCGAGGCTTACTTCTCCAACAAGACAAGCAGTATCGACCCATTTCGTGCCCGTTGTCAACAGGACGCGAGAACTTTGTCGCGGCTGCGCCTGCGCGCAAACTGAACCGGACGCCGTGCGCATCGGCCCGCGCACTACACGCCGCAATCGAGAAAGCCCAGGGGCCGCATACCCCAGGCCGCGCCGCCGGTCTATAATGCACTCACCATGGAGACCTATCGGGTTCGCATCGAGAAAGACGAGTTGGTTTTCAGCGCCGGGCATTTCATCACCCTGGCGAGCGGCCAGTGCGAACGGCTGCATGGGCACAATTATCGGGTTGCCGCGGAAGTTGCCGGACCACTGGACGAAAACCACTACGTGGTCGATTTCGTCGCGCTGCGCGACATCCTGCGGACTCTCGTCAGCGAACTCGACCACTGCATGCTCCTGCCCACCCAACACCCCCTTATCCGGGTGGAGTGTATCGCGGGCGAGGTCATCGCGACCTTTGGCGAACGCCGGTGGGTGTTCCCGCAATGCGATTGCGTCCTTCTGCCGATCCCCAATACCACGGCCGAACTTCTCGCCCGGCACATAGGCCTCCGCCTCCGAGACGAACTCCGAGTGCGTACGGGAACTGGGCCCTCGGAAATCCGTGTCGAGGTCGAGGAGTGTTCCGGACAGGGCGCTTCCTGGGAAACCACTCCGTAGAGCCGGTTGAGTATCCCTCGAATTCTGCGTTCTCGATTGCGAAAGCGCGCGATTCACGACAGAAGTCGCCGTGGATCAGGGACAGAGCGGTCCATACCCGATCACGTCTCAAGTCGCAGGTGCGTCTGCGCCGATAAGGGGCCGACGAGTGATGGTCTCGAGCGATCTCACTGCCTGGGTAACACAGGGCTTACGGGCATCCTCGGTATTATGGGAACCACCGAACTTCGCAAAGCAGCCGTACTCCTGGCCAGCCTGCCCGAGGAACAGGCCGCACAGCTACTGGCCAAACTGGAGCCCAAACAGGTGGAGGCGGTCTCGATCGAGATCGCCAAGATCGGCAATATCACGTCGGACGAGCAGCAGCAAGTCGTTCAAGAGTTCTCGAACGCCGGTTCCGGGGCGGTCGGGGGGACTGGCGGTCTGAACGTGGCCAAGACGCTGCTGGAACGCGCCCTCGGCAAGAACGCCACGGCCACACTGGACAACGTGCGTCAGTCGATCGAAGCCCTGCCGTTCGGCTTTCTCCAGAAGGTCGACAGTCAGAACCTGCTGACCTTCATTATCGACGAGCATCCTCAGACCATCGCCTTGGTGCTTTCGCACATGTCGCCGGCTCAGGCATCGGCGATCGTCAGCGGGCTGCCGAGCGACCGGCAGATGTCGGTCATTCGCCGCATCGCCACCATGGGCCAGACCAGCCCCGAGATCATTCACGAGGTGGAGAAGGGGCTGGAGCACCGCATGTCGAGCGTGATGAGCCAGCAGTTCGAGAATGCCGGCGGCATCGAGGCCGTGGCCGAGATCCTCAACGTGATCGACCGTGCCACCGAACGCAGCCTGCTGGAGAACCTGGCCCAGGAAGATCCCGACCTGGTCGAGGAGATTCGCCGCCTGATGTTCGTGTTCGACGACATCACCAAGTTCGGCGACCGTGAGATCCAGACGATTCTCAAGAACGTCGAGAACTCGCAATGGGCCATGGCCCTCAAGGGCGCCAGCGAAGAACTCAAGCAGAAAATCCTCAACAACATGTCGAAGCGGGCCGCCGCGCTGTTGCAGGAAGAGATGGAGTACCTGGGGCCGGTGCGGGCCTCCAGCGTCGAGCAGGTTCAGCAGCAAATCGTCGACGTCATCCGCCGTCTCGAAGACGCAGGCGAGATCACCGTCCACGCCAGCCAAGAGGAAGAACGGTTCGTGCAGTGAAGACCGCCGAGAGCCGGATCTTCATTGCCATCGACAGGTCGGTGATGGTAGACTATCTCCGATTTCTCTTGCGCGACA
>CAZFKF010000259.1:0-6676 GCA_964518805.1 uncultured Planctomycetaceae bacterium
GCCGTGCTGGACGTCAACATGGACCGGCTCCGCTATCTCGACGATATCATGCCCGGCGCCGTGGGCCGGACCAGCACCTTCGCCTTGTGCAAAGTCACGCTTCCCTGGGCCCTGCGAATCGCCAACCGGGGCATGGTCCGTGCCGCGGAAGACTTCCCTCCGGTGGCCCGCGCCGTTAACCTGTTTCATGGAGCGGTAACCAACAAGGCGGTTGCAGCCACGTTCGATCTGCCCTACGATCCGAGGCTTGAGAGGTAAACGTACTGCACCATGGAGGACGTGTCCGCCGGCACGGAAAACGATTCCCAACCCCGCCCAAGTCGACTACCGATCTTGCGCGTCAAAACCCATCGTTATCCTCCTCCCTGGAATGAGGGGAAGCCATTTCGTCTGGACTCTGGTGCTTGTTTCCCGAGCCCCGAGTCCCCTGTCTCAAGGAACCAGCCATGGACCAATCACCCTTCGTGGGCATCGTCATGGGAAGCGATAGCGATTGGCCGCACGTGCGCGGAGCGGCCATCGCGCTGGAAGAATTTGGCGTGGCCTACGAGGCCCGCGTGATGAGCGCCCATCGTACGCCGGAACTGGTGCAGCAGTACGCGTCGGGCGCATCGGGTCGGGGGATCAAGGTCGTGCTGGCGGCGGCAGGCGGCGCGGCCCATCTGGCCGGCACGGTCGCCGCGCACACAGTCCTGCCCGTCATCGGAATCCCCGTGCCGACCGGATTGGCCGGAGGACTGGATTCGCTCTTGTCGACGGTCCAAATGCCGGGTGACGTTCCCGTGGCCACCGTCGGCGCCAATAGCGGCGGGGCCCGCAATGCCGGCATCCTGGCCGTCGAGATCCTCGCCATCGGCGATGAGCGGCTCCGCGCCAAACTGGTGGCGTTCAAACAGCGGCTGTGCGACAAAGTCGTGGCCCGCGACGCCGCATTCCAGGACACCCTCCGCGGCGAAAGACAGCGCTCTTGAAAGCCATGAGTCAACACCACACCGAGTTTGCCACGTTGCGTTGGGTCGGAGGCGTGGACGGCCATTTGCAGCTTATCGATCAGACCCGGCTGCCGACCGAATTTGTCCAGATCGATTGTCAAAACGTTGAGACGCTGTGGGAGGCGATCAAGACGCTTCGCGTGCGCGGGGCCCCGGCGATCGGCGTGGCGGCGGCCTACGGAGTCTGCCTGGGCCTGCAACCGGCGGCCGCGGCGAGCCCGGAGGCGTTCTACCAGCGGCTCGAAGAAGTGACCCAGTACCTGGCCTCGAGCCGGCCCACGGCGGTCAATCTGTTCTGGGCCCTGGAGCGCATGCGTCAGTTCGCCCTGAAGCGGCGCGGACGCCGCGCGCCGGCGGCACTGCTGGCCGATCTGCTTGCCGAGGCCCGAGTGATCCACGAGGAGGACCGGCAGATGTGCCGGGCGATTGGGCAGCACGGGGCCACGCTGTTGGCCGACGGCCAAGGCGTCTTGACCCACTGCAACGCCGGAGGGCTGGCCACGTCGGACTACGGCACGGCGCTGGCCGTGATGTTCGCCGCGGTCGAGTCGGGCAAGCGGGTCCACGTGTATGCGGACGAGACCCGACCGCTTCTTCAAGGGGCGCGGCTCACGGCCTGGGAACTCCAGCAGCGCGGGATCGACGTGACGCTGATCTGTGACAACATGGCCGCACAGGTCATGCGCGAGGGCCGGGTACAGGCCGTGATTACCGGCGCCGATCGGATCGCCGCCAACGGCGATGTGGCCAACAAGATCGGCACCTACGGGGTGGCCCTGTTGGCCGCCGCTCACGGCATCCCGTTCTATGTGGCCGCCCCGACGAGCACCTTCGACCTGGCCATCGCGAGCGGCGACGAAATCCCCATCGAACAGCGCGACCCGCGAGAAATCACCCACGGCTTCGGCCGCCAGACCGCCCCGGAAGGAATCCAGGTCTATAATCCCGCATTCGACGTGACCCCGGCCCGGTTGGTCAAGGCCATCGTCTGCGAGCGAGGCGTGATCGACCCGGTGACCAAGGAGCAAATCGCAAGCGTACTCGCATCGTATGTCCCGTAGCTCGGTTTTCCCGGTCCGCCCTGTTCGACGCATGGTCGGGCTCGGCTCCAGAGAACCAGGCGACGGAGGTTCGGAAGACTCACTATCGTGGCACAGGGAGACGTAACGATGACGACGTTCATTTTCTTCGGCAAGTACTCGATGGACGGGCTCAAGGCCATGAGCGCCCAGCGGACCGAAGATGCTGTCGAGGCCATCGAACAGTGCGGCGGCCAGGTCGAGGGCATGTACGCCACGCTCGGCGAGCACGACCTCGTGCTGATCATCGCCTTCCCATCGGTCGAAGACGCGATGAAATGCTCGGTCTTCCTGAGCCGCATGACGGGCATCGCGTTCACGTCTGCGCCGGCGGTCTCGGTCGAGCAGTTCGACCAGTTGATGTCGGAAACCTGATCGCCGGTTGCCAGACGCCAAGATCGCGTTGGAATTCGAGGAGGCATGGACGGAGGCAGTTCGTCTTCCGTGTCCTCGGTGGTGAGTCACTACCTTGATGGGGATCCCATGGACAAGCTGGCCTACAAACCCACCGCCGGCCAGGTCATCCAGCGTCTTCGGCTGCTCCAGTCGCGACAGGCGCTCGACCGGGCCTTCGCTTCTGTCGGCGTCCCGTCGCCCGCGCTTGACGAGTTCGGCCGCAAGTACCGCGAAGGGTTCTGCGACTACCCCGACCCCCACGAGCGGATCGCCTTCTGGGACAAGTTCTTCGCCGAGCGGGTCGCTGTGGAAGACGATTCGCTCCCTTGCGCCTACGTCAGCGAAATGGACCAGGGGCTTTACGGCGGGCTCCTGGGGGGCAACGTGCAGTTCATGGCCCATCCCGAGAATGGCTGGATCTCCTCGATGGTCGCGCCGCTGTTGAACGACTGGTCGGAATTCGACCGGCTTCGCCTGGATCTGTCGCACCCTTGGTTCGATCGCTACCGGGACCAATTGCGAATCTTCGTCGAACGAGCGGCCGGGAAGTTCGCCATCAGCCATTTCATCCTCATCGACGGGCTGAACTTCGTGTTCGAGCTGCTGGGTGCTACGCAGACCTACATGAGCCTCGAAGACCGGCCCGAGATGGTCCGCCGGGCCGTCGATTTCGCCTTCGAGTTGAACGTGGCGGTGCAGCAGGCGTTCTTCGACTGCGTGCCGCTGGTCGAGGGCGGAACGCCCAGCAACATGGCCCAGTGGATCCCCGGCCGCATCGTCTCCGAAAGCGTGGATCCGTTCCACATGACCTCGGTGGCCTATTTCGAGACTTGGGGGCGCGAGCCGGTCCAGCGGATCTTCGACCGTTTCGACGGGGGCGTGCTCCACATCCACGGCAACGGCCGGCACCTCTTCGAGGCCGTCTCCTCGCTCCGCCGGCTCCACGCCATCTACCTGGGCGACGACAAGGGATACCCCGAGGCGTTCGACATCCTCCCACAGATCCGCGCCCGCACCGGCGACATTCCGCTCGTCGTTGCGGTCGACTATCCCCGCTTCGTCGACCGACTGAACCGGCACGAACTCGTGGGCGGGGTCTTCTACAAGGTCGGCGATGCCCCAGATGCCGCCGCCGCCAACCGCCTCATGGAACAGGTCCGGGCGTATCGCACGTAGACCGCGTCCCTCCGCTCATGAAAAGCCGCAGCGAGATTGCCGAATCCCCTACGCGTCGGGTTCCGACCGAGAACTCTCACCCATCGCCGTCGCACGGCGTCATCCTCGCGAGGGCTTCTGCGATTCGCCTCGGGCATGTCGGGTTTGCTATTTCGCTTCTCGGCGTAATGGGAGTGTGCTCTGCCGGCACGGGACTGCCAGGCATGTGGCTAGCGCTGCTATGCGTGCCGGGGCTGCTGGTAAGTCTCATTGCGGTTCTCATGTCCCCGGGAAGACTCGCGAAGTGGGGCATTGCTCTGGGCCTTCTTGGCTGCCTGTACGTTCCAACCATTTGTATCGCCCTGTTCGCATGTCGTCATCCTCGATAACAGCGTATGGCCGAAGATTCGTAGGGTGGGCCAAGCGGAGCGCAGTCCCACCAAGAACCTGACGTCACTGGCTTCCGAGGTTGGCCCTACGGACGCAGTGTGTTCAGATCCGTAGCGCGGGGCAAGCGAAGCGCAGGTGCAGGCCTGCCGCGCGGCTATGCCGGTACGTAGCCCAGTTTGCCGCTGATTTCCAGCGCGGCCCGCTTGACTTCCTGGCCGGCCTTCTCGCACCGGTTTTCCGGCAGCCGGCCGATGGGCGCCGAGATGCCGATGGCGGCGATGACCTGCCCGCTGCCGTCGCGAATCGGGGCGGCTACGCAGCGCACACCCTTGTGGAACTCCTCGTTGTCGACGGCGTACCCTCGCTTCTGCGTACGCTGGCATTCCTTGGCCAACTCGGCGACGCTGCGAATTGCGCGCCGGGTGGGAATCGACAGCGGCTCATCGCCGAACAGCTTTTCCAGCTCCGCGAGGTCGTAATCCACGATCAAGGCCTTGCCCACGGCCGTGCAGTGCAGCGGCTCGCAGCGGCCGGAACTGACCGAGACCCCTACGGGCTGAGCCGTCAGCTCGTGATCGACGAACAGGGCTTGGCGCCCTTCGCGTATCACCAGGTGCGTCGTCTCTCCGGTCGCGGCTGCGAGCGCTGCCACCTGCTGGCGAGCAATCTGCTCCAGTCCTCGGCTCCAGCGGAACGAATTGGCCAATCGGCGAACGGCCGGGCCCAGCACGTACTCCTTGCTCGGCAACTGGATGAGAAACCCTCGCATTTTCAGCGTGTTCGCCAGGCGGAACACGCTGCTGCGGTCGATCCCCAGGACCGGCGTCAACTCGGCCACAGAAATCGGCCGGCGCGCTTGGCCGACCATCTCCAGGATGGCCAGACCGCGATCCAGGCTTTGGATGGGGTTCGTTCCCTTGCGTATCGTCATGAGCAGGAGCGCCGAAGGTGAGTCACTTCGAGAGGGAGGATCAATTCTAATCCTCGCGACCGGGATGGTCAACGGACCGTACGCGGGCGACGAGCGCGGCTGCCACGGGCCAGCGGTCCGTAGCTGTTGCCGTCGTGCGCGGCCAGCGTGCAGGCGATCTTTCGGGTGCCGGGCACGAGCCGCGCCTGAAGCATCGACACCGGATGAATCAGATTGTTGCCGAAGATCTGCCGGGCCCGCGTCGAAGTCATGCCGATCCGCCCGTCCGGCAACTAGAACGGATCGAGGTCGTGGAACGCGCCGTCGGTCAATTGCCGCAGGCCGGTTCCATCGGCGTTCATCTCGTAAACATGATAGAAGCCCTCGCGACCCCGGCGATAGGAGAAGAGGATCTTCCGGCCGTCGAACGAGACTTCCGGATCGCGGCAGATGCCGTCGCCGGCGTCGAATAATCGCGTAAGCTTCCTGTCCGGGGCTGGCATCGAGAGTCCGACTGATCCGGGTGTTCCCAACCAGAGCGACATGGTTGCCCAACCATCGCGAGTCGCGACACGTCGACTCCCACGAGGCGATGCTTGCCGCGCCGGCCTCGATCACCCAGGGACCGTTCCAACCGCATGCCGCCGCGCTTCCGGTCGTGTCTAGCTCCGGAGCCTCGAAGTTCTCGTGGGCGATCAGTTCGGCCTGCACGGGAAGAGGCAGGGCAGATGGACCTGCGAGAATAAGGAACACGATCAACCAACGGCCAGACATAGACTTACCCTTTTGGGTGAATTGTCGCCCGAATCGTAACACGCGCCGATCGGGAAACCAAACTTCGATGACAACCCGTCTAGGTCATACGCCGGTTTTGCGATAGAATCCGCCGCGCCAATCGCCGGCCGAACGTCCCTGCCGGGGACGAAGCTAGCGGAGGATACGCGGCACTCTGGGGTAGTCTCGATGGCCTCTCAAGGACGAGTCCGGGCCAAACACCACTTGCGACGCGTCGTGACAGCATTGCTGGCAGTGCTGGCGACGGGGTGGCTCTTTGCGCGCTGTTGCGCGGCTGCGGAGAGAGGCAGCTCCGGGTTTTCGCCTGCTCGGTTCCTTTCCAAAGAAGAACGTGACGCCGCCGCAGACCCCGGGATCGAGCCCCCGGACACCCCCTTGGCCCGCCCGGAAACCGCGAAGGCGGAAGACCATCTGGCCTCCGACGCGTTGCGCGAGGACGCCACGCTGGCCGACGTCTGTTTTGTCGATCGGCAACAGGGCTGGGCCGTCGGCGATCGCGGCGCAATCTGGCATACGACCGATGGCGGCCGGCAGTGGAGGTTGCAGCGATCGGGCGTCAACTGCCGGCTGTCGGCGGTGTGCTTCGTCAGTCCCGAGACGGGATGGGCTGCGGGCGGGTTCTCGCATCCCTACTTGCACACGGGGTCCGGCGTGCTCCTGTTCACCGAGGACGGCGGGAAGCACTGGAACCGGCACACCAAGCTCCTTCTGCCGCCGTTGGTGCGAATGCGGTTCTTCGACTCTCGGGTAGGCGTGGCCATTGCGCTGCCTTCGGCCATGTTCCCTTCCGGCATCTTCTTCACGCACTCGGCCGGCCGGGGGTGGGATCCGATGCCCGGCGAAAGAGGGCGAGGGCTTCAAACGGGCGACTTCCTCGATGTGCGCAATGGGGCACTTGCCGGCAGCGATGTGCCTGGCTGGTGAATCGGCACGGCATCATCCGCGTCGAGCCGTCGGAG
>CAZFKF010000260.1:0-6673 GCA_964518805.1 uncultured Planctomycetaceae bacterium
GTCGTGCGACGTGGCCGATGACTGCTGCGCGGTCTTGAACTGGCGCAGCAGCCGGCCGTCGAGGTCCATTTCGTAGAGGACCGGCGACTGGTAGTTCATGGCCCAGAGCGTCCGGCCGTCGCAGGCCACGCCGCACGGATTGCCGGAGACCGCAGGCTTAATGTTCTTGGCCGCGCCACCGCCTTTGGGAAAGACGGTGATTACGTCCCACGCCCCGGTCGCGACGCAGCCGTCGCAGGCCGCCACGCCATGGCCGAGGTACTTCACCGTGCCGCCGCCGAGATCGCTGGCCGGTTGGCGCTGTCCCTGGCGGTCGTAGCAGCGAATCCAGCCGCCGAACTCGCCGACCCAGAAGTGCTGGGCGTCGACCGCCAGCCCGCGATTCATCGGCGAGCAGCGAAACACGGCCCGCTGAAGATGGTAGTATTGCGTCTCTTCGGCCGCTCCCCGCGCCGTGGCGACCAACGCGGCGATTCCAAGGGTCCATCGAAGTGTGTTAGACACGGCAAGAATCCTCGAGTTGGTGTTCAATTCGCTTCGAGGCGGCTATTCCCCGAAGCCTGTGACTTCTCGCGCCCTCCCATGCCGACCCGCGGCTTGGGCCGCGTGACGGCATGCCGCCCAACGCCCTTGCCGCGTCTCGTTGTCCTGCTCGATCTCAAATTACCGCCAGCACGCCGCGCGTGTAGCCGACCGACTCCGCCAATCCCGCCAAGGGGTCGTTCTCGTCCTTCTCGTGCTCGAACGAGACGATGCCGCGGTACTTGATCTCCACGAGCGCCCGGAGGAACGCCGGGATGTCGATCACCCCGCGGCCCACTTCCACGGTCTGCCCCTCGGGCGAGGCGGCCGAAACGTCCTTGATGTGGATGTCGAGGAGCCGATCGGCGTACTTGCGGGCCGACTCGACCGGATCGGCGCCGATGCGCAGCGTGTGGCCGATGTCCATGCAGATTCCGATCCGCTTGTCCAGGTCGCCGACTTTTTCGCAAATGCTCTGCGGCGTGGGATAGATCTTGTCGCCCGGGCCGTGGTTGTGGATCGCCACCTGGATGTCGAACTCGCGGACCTTCTCGTCGATTCGCTTGAGCAACTCGGGTTTGGGCGAGGCGACGATGGTCTTCATGCCCGCGGCCTTGGCGTAGTCGAATGCCTGATCCACCTCGGCCGGCTTGCCCATCGACACCACACCGCAGCCGTAGAGCGTGATCCCAGCGGCCTTGACCTTGGCCGCCACCGCGGCGATCTGGTCCGGCGTGGCGTCCAGCGGCAGGTGGAACGACTTGAGGCAGATGTATTTCAAATCGACGCGCCGCGTCATGGCCAGTGTCTTATCGAGCGGAAACTTGCGGAGCGTGTACGAGGCCAGCCCGAGTTCAAACGGCCGCTTCGCCGCCGGTCGGCGCACGCCCCCCGTGCCCGGCTGCGGCTGGTCGTCGCCGACCGCGCTGCGGCCTGCGAAGGCAGCCATCGCCGCTCCCGCGGCCGCGAGAAACTCGCGTCTGCCGGAATGCCTTGTCGTGGTGATGTGTCTCTGGTCTCTCATGGCGGTATCCTTCTTGCTTGGAAGTCGATGGCAAGTGACTTAGCCTCCCGGCCCGACGACAAGCGTACTCCAATCGTCCGGCCGGATGCAAGACCCCGCAGGGCGGACGGAGCACAGCGAAGGAACGCCGATTCACGCTCCGCTGCACACGTCACAGTAGCTTCGGCGCTCCCTCGCTGCGCTCGGTCCGCCCTACGGGCTACAGCGAGTTCGCTTGCACCCAACGGCGGAACGACTTGACCAGCGCAGTTTCGCTTGCCGTGCCGATCTGGGAGAGGATGCGTTCGGCTTCGGCCAAGGGGAACCCGGGAAGGGCCCGGCTGCCGGGTTGCGATGTATAGCGGCCGTCGGGTCCGAGTTGGTAAACCTGGATTGTCTTGCCGCCGTAGTGCCACGCCTCGGGCACGCCAAAGGCTTCGTAGAGGGGCAGCTTGCCCCGTGCGCCGCCACGGAGATCGATCTCGATCGCCAGGTCGGGCGGAGGGTCCGTGGAGAGATCCAATTCGTTCCTGGCCCGCATCTGGGCCTCGTGTTCGATGTAATAGCAGTTGTCGGGCTCGAAACCCCGCGCCAGGTCCTCACGCCGGCACGTCATGGTGCCACAACTGGCGATGTCTAGATCGAGTTCCTCAACCCAGATGTGTATCAGCCAATCCAGAATTCGGGCGAACTGCTCGTGGGGCTTCGAGGGCGACATCATCTCAAGTTCTCCCCGGTCGTAGGTCATGCGCACGTGGTCGTTCCCCGGTTCGTCGCGCAAGGCCACGTACGTGCTCCAGGAGACCCCGTGAAGCAGAAACCGCTCGGGGACGCGCGGCGGCTGGACGGTAGTCATGGCTGAGCCTGTGTTCGTTGGGGTGCCTTGGATTTCCGGTGCTTCGGGGCAGGTCTGGGCCGCCCACGCACTCTGTCATTCTACGCTGCCGGTGAGCGGCTCCATAGGGGCTGGCGAGTCCTTGCACTCCTCGCAGAGCGACAAAGCCGCAACCCTCGGTGTAGCATGCTCTCACGATGTCAAGCATCGGGTGAACATGGAGAGGGCCGCGGCGCATTCCATGCCGACCCGCGGCTGCGCCGCGTGACGGCATGCCACCCAACGCGTGACGGCATGCCACCTGATCCTGGAGGCGCGGAAGTCATTTTCCTCGACCGGCTCTCATCGCCCGCCCAGCGCCGGCGGCGTGCGATAGTATTCGGCCTGGCGGGCCAGGTCGATGTACTGGACCTTATCGCCACAGCGGGACTGCCAGTCGAGGGCCCAGTCGGTGTGGCAGGTGAGAAGGATCACCTGGAGACGGCCGTCGGCCACCAGGTCCGCGAGCAGGGATTCGGTGGCCGCGCGGTGCTGCGGGTCGAGGTTCACCAGGCTGTCGTCGAGGAGGATGAACACGGGCGTGCCCGACTCGGCCAGGGCCCGGGCCACGGCGATCTTCATCACCAGGGCCGTCAGGGCCTGCTCGCCGGCCGACAACTGGTGCGGCGGCCAATGCTCGGGCCGGTCTCCCCCTTCGCCTACGTGGTCGACGGCGAACGTATCGCTCAGGTTCACCTGGCAGTATGCCCCGCCGGTGAGCCGCGCGAGGTGCTGGCCGATGCGCGCGGCCAACTCGCGGGGCACGCTTTCGGACATTTCCTGGATCTTTTCGGCGACGCGTTCCTTGAGCAGTTCCCGGGCCTTCTGGAGCGTTTCTTCGCGCTGGAGATCGGCCCGGGCGTCTGCGAGATCGAGTTCCACGCTGCCGACGGGCCGCTTGGGGCCCGCGTGCTTCAAGTCGCCCGAAAGCCGTTCCACCTGGACGTCGGCCTGCCGTAGCTTCTGATTCAGCTCGTCGAGCTGCGAACGGCCTGTGGCGAGCCGGCTGCGGATCGTATCGCGAAGCTGCTTGCTGGCGGCGGGCGCGCCGGGCGACTGCTCGGCAAAGGTCTCGGCCGCGGCCTGGGCAGCGCCGCGGCGCTGGCGCAGTTCCGCCAGAAGCTGTTGCTGCTGGGCCTCGGTCGGCCGGCGGTCTTCCTGCTGCTTGAGAGCCTTGGACTCCTTATCCAGTTCGACCTGTTTGCCGTAGATGAGCTTCTCGATTTGGGCCACGGGGTGGAGGATCGCGCGATTCCATGCCTCGCGATCCTCCGCGGTGACGGGATTCGCCGCGCGCCGCTTTTCGAGCGAGGCAAGCTCCGCCCGGAGCGACTCCAGCGTGTCTTGCCCAAGGTGCTTGTTCAGGTCCACCTCGGCCCGGCTGCACGCATCCATCAACCGGCTGCGATCTTCGGCCAGACGCCGGAATGCCTGTTCGTCGGTCGCCTGAAAACGGGCCAAAAGCGCGGCGATTTCGCGCTCGGCGCGCTCGGCGGCCCGCTTCAGGCTCGAGACGTCCTCCTTGCCCCGCGCCACCAGGCGCAGGTCGTCCACGCGAACGACCACGCTGCCCACGATGTTCTCGACGGTCTGGTTGGGGGCGAGCGTGATTTGCCGGGCCGGGGCGTTGTCTTCCGAGAGTCCCACGGTCCGGACCGCGGTAGTCGCCGACAGCTCGTAGCGGAGGCCCGTGGCATCCAAGCGGTTCAGGGCGTCGCTCTGCTGCTTCTGGTGCTGATCGAGGAGCTTCAGTTCGCGTGCGTCGGGGCGAGGGCGGTCTTCCAAGTCCTTGCAGAGCTTCTGGTGCTTGGCGTCGGCGTCGGCGGCCAATCGCAGCCGGGTCTGAAGCCGGTCAATCTGATCGGCCAGCGTGGCATCGAGCGCGACGCGATGCTGCGACTCGAGTTGCTGAATCCCTTCGCGCACGTCGGCCACGGCCCGCTGGCGGCGGCGGATCTCGTCGTCCAGTCCGTCCCATTCGGCGCGCTGCTTTTCGAGCCGGTCGGCCTCGTCCTGGGCGGTCAGGGCGGTTTCGAGGGCCGTTTGCAGGCGTTCCACGTGCCGGACCTCGCGTTCGGCCTGCTGCCGGTCCTGCGAGAGTCGATCGCGCTGGTAACGCGCTTCGCGATACTGCTCCTGCAGACGTTCGAGCTGGCTAAGCGACTGCTGGGACTCGCGGAGTTCGGCCTCCAACGACTTGAGACGCAGTTGGGCAAGGGTCAGCGGGCCGGGATGCTGGCCGCCGCGCTTCGACTGCTTGATTTGGTCCTCCAGGTTCTCGATGACCTGCTTCGGGTCGGGGCCTGCGCCCTTGATCGTCGCCGCGGTGAGCAGGCTGTGTCCGTCGGCGGGGAACTGGCGCACCACGGCCGCCAGGTCGTTCTGCCGTCCCCAGAGCAGCAGGGACGCAGCCTCGGCCGACATGGGAAGCGACTCCTGGACCTTCTTCAACGCCTCGCCCTTGGCCTTGATGTGGCTGGAGCCTTCGACCCACTCGCCCGCCCTGTCGGTGAGGATTCGCCGCAGGCGGATCGTGGGCTGGGCGTCGCCGCGCGAGAGGTGCAGCGTGGCCACGGGCGGGCTGTCGACGTCGAAACGCGAGACGAGGCTTTCGCGTTCCTCTTTCTTGCGGTCGAACATCGCGGTGAGGATCGCCTCCTGGAGGGCGGTCTTTCCCACGCCGTTGCGCCCGCCCACGATGGAAAGCGGCGCGGAGAAGTCGATCGCCGCGCGTTTGATCTGTCGCACGTGCTCCAACTCGACGCGATGGATTCTCATCGACGGCCTCCTCGCTTCTCGACGGAAAGCTGCTCCCAGCCGACTTGCAGGGCGGCTGCGAGCACGTCGCGCCGCTCGCCCGGCGGAGCGGACTCCCACTCTTCCCGGAGGCTGACGAGCGCTTGGCGCACGGCGCAGGCAGGCAAGGCGTCGAGGTCCAACGATTCGACGCTGAGTTGCGTCTGGAACTGGCCGCTCTGATCCACGCGCGCCCCGACGGCCCGCAGGGCGCCTGCCGTTTCCTCGAACGACCTCGCCTCGTCGGCCGAAAGGCGCAGCGACGGCGCGAGTTTTATCCGGACGCAGAAGCGGTCCGGCTCCGGATCGCTTTCCACGAGGTCGAGAAAGGCCCGAAGTTGCTGCAAATCGGCCGGCGTCTGAAGCTGGAACTGGCGCCACTGGCCGCGGCCGATGCGGAGCCGCCGCACCCGCGTGGGCCGGCCCGGTTCCAGGTTCACCAGCAAGGCCCAGCCCGCGTCCGAGCCGAACTGATCGGGCTCGTGCGTCCCGCAATAGGAGACCGCGCGAACGGCCTCGTCGACGGCCTCGCCCGGCCACGGCGGATAGACCCCGTGAAAATGCCCCAAGGCGACGTAATCGACTTCCAGGCCCTCGGCATCCGCGGAGACGAACGGATAGGCCTCGGATTCGCCTTCGGGCACGGGCCCGCCTTCGAGCGTTCCGTGGGCCAGCACGACCCGCGACACGCCTTCGGCCGCCGGACACTCCAAACGCGGGACCCACGGTGGTTCGGGGCTATAGCGCGACGCACACGGGTAGGCCTCGACCAGCAGTCGGCCGTCGCACCGCACCAGCACTTCCGGCTGCAAGGCCACGTATACCTGGGAGCCCTCGCCAAGCGCGGCCAAAAAGGTCCGCCACAAATCGGCCGAGTCGGCCGGATCGTGATTGCCCGGGATGAGCACCATGGGCAGCGGATCGCCGTTGGACTTGCGCGAGCGATCCAACACCCGGGCCACGGCCTGCACCGCGGCCGGATCGACGTTCGGCCCATCGAACACGTCGCCCGCCACGAGCACAACCTCCGGGTTGTGTTCGGCAATGGCTGCGAGGGCGCTGCGAAGATTCGCCAGCCGCTGCGAGCCCAATTCGTCGCCCGGCGCCCGGCGCCCCAGGTGCAGATCCGAGAGATGCGCGATGAACATGACAACGTCCGTTGCTGCTGAGCGAAGTGGCGTAATGCCTGCATTGCGCCGGCCTTTGGGGTACGGCGCAAACGCCGTCTTGTTCGACAGGTGTCGAAGACGGAATGCACACCGTGGCCGGGCGCAGGCTTCACTTTACCCGGATTGCAGCGTTTGGCAACCCGCACCCTGGCACGTTGTCAACGGAGAGAGGCCCCTGAGACCGGAAGACACGCGGCTTTGCGCGGGCCTATCGCGGCAGCGGGGCGCCAACGGCGCGCTGGAGTTGGGCAAGCCGGCGGTGGCAGTCGGCGATGGTTTCGTGGTACTTTTCTTGCTGTTGGCGGAGCT
>CAZFKF010000261.1:0-6665 GCA_964518805.1 uncultured Planctomycetaceae bacterium
GGAAATCAGTCGGGCCGACCGCGTTCTCGCGGACGACGATTGTCTGCAAGACGTCTTGATTTCGCCGGGCGGATCGCGAGGATGATAGGGAACTTGCACAAGAGGGAGTGCCTATGAACGTTTTGGTTGTCGGCGGGGCGGGGTACATCGGCTCGCATGCCGCGAAGATCCTCATCGAAGCCGGGCATCAGGTCACGGTGGTCGACAACCTCTTCCGCGGCCACCGCAAGGCCGTGCCCCCCGCGGCTGCGTTCCACCAGGCCGCGCTGAGCGAGACCGCGGCGCTGGAACGCATCCTGCGCGAACGCAAGATCGACTGCGTGATGCACTTCGCCGCGCTGGCCTACGTGGGCGAGTCGGTGACCGCTCCGCTGACGTACTACGAAAACAACACCGCCGGAACCGTCAGCCTCTTGAAGGCCATGCAGCAGGCCGGCGTCAAACGGTTGGTCTTCAGCTCGACCTGTGCGACCTACGGCGAGCCCACTTCGGTGCCGATCGTGGAGACGATGCGGCAGGAGCCGATCAATCCGTACGGATGGTCGAAATGGTGCGTCGAGCGGGTGCTGCGCGACTTCGCGGCGGCCGACCGCGAATTCTCGTTCGCCGCGCTCCGCTATTTCAACGTGGCCGGATCGGCTGCCGACGGCTCGATCGGCGAAGACCACGAGCCGGAAACGCATCTGATTCCCTCGCTGTTGCTGGCTGCCCTGGGGCGCCGCGAGCCGGTCGTGGTCTTCGGCACCGATTACCCCACGCCCGACGGCACCTGCATCCGCGACTACATCCACGTCGAAGACCTCTGCGACGCGCACCTGGTGGCCATGCAATCGCTCCAGCCGGGCGACACGCGGTTCTATAACCTCGGCATTGGGCACGGATACTCGGTGCGCCAAGCGATTGCGGCTGCCGAAGAGGTCACGGGCATCAAGATCCCGATCCAGTTCGGGGCGCGCCGGCCGGGCGACCCCGCCGTGCTGTTCGCCGACGCCGACAAGATCCAGCGCGAACTGGGCTGGAAGGCCCGCACCGCCGGCATCGCGCCGATGATCGCCACCGCGTGGAACTGGTTCCGGAATCATCCGGAAGGATACGGAGACTAGAAGCGGTAGGTTATGCTTCAGCATAACACTACTGGCTCCGCGGGCATGCTGAAGCATAACCTACGCAAGTACGCATCTTCGTTGCAGGGGTAGAACTCGATTTCCGGTCTCCCCTCACCCGCTCGTCTCCATCTGGGCGCGCACGTACTCGATCACGTCGTGCAGGATCTGTTCGAGCGTGAACCGGGGTTCGTAGCCGATTCGCTCGCGCACCTTGGCCAGGTCGGGCAGGCGTCGCTCCATGTCCTCGAAGCCCGCTCCGTAGGCCTCGTTGTAGGGGACCAAGGCGATCTCCGAGCGGCTGCCGGTCATCGTGCGGACTTTCGCCGCGAGCTCGCCGATGCTGATCTCTCGATCCGTGCCGATGTTGAACACCTCGCCGTAGGCCGCCGGGAGATCCAAAAGCCGCATTAAGGTCCAGACGACGTCGCCGACGTGGCAGAAGCAGCGGGTCTGCGAGCCGTCGCCGTAGACCGTGATCGGCCGCCCGAGCAGGGCCTGACGCACGAAACGCGGCACGACCATTCCGTACTGCCCGCTCTGGCGCGGTCCCACCGTGTTGAACAACCGCACAATGACGACCGGCAACCGGGAGTGATGCCAATGGGCGAGGGCCAGGAACTCGTCGACCGCCTTGGCCGTGGCATAGCTCCACCGGCGAAAGGTCGGCGAGCCGATCACCAGGTCGTCGGTCTCGGCGAAAGGCACCTTCCGCGACTTGCCATAGACCTCGGACGTGGATGTGATGAGCACCGGTTTGCGGTAGCGGGCACAAGCGTTGAACACGGCGGCCGCGCCGTCGACAATCGTCTCGATCGTGCGGACCGGCTGTTCGATGATGAGCTGCACGCCCACCGCAGAGGCAAGATGGAACACGCGATCGACGCTTCGCACGCAGTCACGCGTGATCGCCTCGTCCACCACGTCTGCACAGATCAGCTCGAAGTCCTTCCTCCCCTCCAAATGAGCGATGTTTTGTTGCCTGCCCGTCGAGAAATTGTCGAGCACGAGGACCTCGTGCTCCGCTTGAAGGAGCGCTTCGGCGAGGTGCGATCCGATGAAGCCAGCCCCTCCTGTGATGAGATAACGCATGATTCCGCAGTGGGGTTTGGTGGTTGACGAGAACGAAGACCTTGTGAGAGTAGCGCCTCTGCCTGGGGCCGGCCGGAGAACCATTTCCAGAATTGTGTGGCATGCTCTCACGACGCGAAGCGGCGGGTGAGCATGGGAACGTTCACGGGCGCCCCCATGCCGACCCGCGGCGAAGCCGCGTGACGGCATGCCACACAATCTGCGAATCGCGGAAGTTCCTCTTCGGCCGGTCCCTATTGGGCATACGGCTGCCGTCGTGCTCAGTTCACCCAATTCGGGGAACAACCCAGCCGGCAACCCGGATTTCCTTCGCGAAGGGCCTTTCAGCCCTACACAACCGCCATGAGCGACTTGACCCGCTGAGGATCGACTGGGTTGGCGGCCAGTCCATCGCGTTTGAGCCAGGAGCCGGCGATAAGGCCGTCGGCGGCAGAGAGGCACTCGGCGGCGTTTCCGATCGTGACGCCGCTGCCGACCAGTACGGGGGCGCCCTGGGCCGCGGCTCGGACAGCGCGCAGTTGGGCCAGATCGGCGGGCCGGCCGGTGGCGCTGCCGGAGACGATCAGTCCATTGGCCCCGCCCCGCTGGAGCATCTCCTCGGCCTCTTCTTCAATCGGTCGCGGGGCCAGGGGGGCGGAGTGCTTGACATCCACATCGGCGAGAATGCGAACCACCGCGCCGAGTTGGACGCGCTCGCGGAGCAACTCCGCCGCAATCCCTTCCAGGAGCCCCTGGTCGGTCAGCCGGGCGCCGCAGAGCACGTTCACGCGAATGAACTGCGCCTCGGCGGCCTGCGCCACCGCCAGCGCGCTCTGCCCGTCGTTGCGCAGGACGTTGATGCCCAGCGGCACGGCAAAGCGGCGCCGCACCTCGACCGCCAAAGCGGTCATGCAGGCCACGACGGCCGCGGGCACGCGCCGCGGCCAGAACGGCGCGTCGCCAAAATTCTCCAGCAGCAGGCCGTGGACGCCTCCTTCGACCAAGGCCTCCGCATCGCGCAGCACCGCATCGCGAACCGCCTCCAGGTCGCCTCCATATCGCGGCGAACCCGGCAGCGGCGGGGCGTGGAGCATCCCCACCACCGGTTTGGGCGCTGCAAACAACTCGCTCAGCCAGGTTGTCGTCATCGTGCTGCCGGCGCCGTTTGGCTTGGAGCCACGGGAACGATCCGCGGACAGAGAAGGAGAACAAGCTGACGCGTGCTCTTGCCGTCATTCTCGGTCATGCCGCCCAAGACGATGGTCTTGCCCGCACCGACGTTCACCGTGGTCTTGAGCCGGCACGAATGAATCGGTGCAGCGCGAGCGACGACTTCTCCCTTTGCGGACGTCGAGAGCGGTATACCGTCGTCCGCTCGGCCTAGCCGCGATCCATCGAGGCTTACCTCGGCCAAGACAGTGTTGCCGGCTACTTCAGGCAGGATTTCCACTTTCAATCCTGTATTGAGGTAGTTGACGTTGTTCGACTGGCCGAACTGACTCATGTTGACACCGATCACTTGCGGGACGCGCCCGTCGACCTGGAACGACGCGGCCTGCCGGTCGGCGGCCGCAAGTTGAATCCGGCAGAACACATCCAGCCGCCCTCGCACCCCAAGCTTGCGAAGCTCGTCGAGGATCTTCTCGCTCGGGGCGGAGAGATCGATTTCCAGCATGGCAGCGCCCCCGGCCAACAGGGATGATGGCGCCACCTTCGCCTCGGTTCCCGCCTTGTCGGACTCGGGTGCCACCTCGACCATCACGAGCTGCACCGAGACCAGCGGCGCCCGGGGGTCGAGCGGCCGCTCGGTCTGGCTCGTGCGGCTGCCGAAACGTGTGGGCTGCGTAGCCTCGGGAACCGGTGCGACGGTCGTTGGCTGCGGGCGCGTCGTTTCGCCGCGGAGGCGGCGCGGGCCTCCCGCATCACCGGCGGGCCCCGGCCGAGACGCCCGCGGCCCAAGCGATGGGGCAACCGTTTCACCGCGCCTCTCGGGGGCGATTCCGTCGCGCTGCATGGCGAATGCCACGAGTTCCTCGACGGGGATCGTTCCATCGCCGTTGCGGTCGGCCGCATGCCAGCGGTCCGGCATCTTCTGCCATTCGTCCTTCTCCAGCACACCGTTGTTGTTTTTGTCGTACTGCTTCAGGAGACTTTGGGAGTATCGGCGGATCCTCTGTTCCATGGCGTTGTCGCGCGCCGCCGGAGCGGCCCCGCCGCTGCGAATCGGCGTCGGGCGAGGGGCCGGGGTCGTCTGAGCAGACGCCTTCTCCGCAGTCGTTCCTGCCGAGGGTGTGCCGCTCTTGTCCTCCGCGCTCTGTCCGTTGGCCGCGCTCAGTCCGATGCCGAGCGCCAACATCGAAACCAACAAAGCCTTCGACATGCCCTCACTCCTTCACGTTAAGTGCCAATCGGTTCGGAGCCACGACTTGTTCGATATCTTCGGCGGACGTGAACGGCAGGTACACCGCCCGCATCACCATCTGGTAACGTCTTCCCACTTCGTAATCGGGGATGAGATATTGAAAATCCCAGGCCGGATTCCCGTCGCCGCCGCCGGAAGGCGATTGCGAGAACCGGATCTGGTCGCCGGCACGAAAGACCAGGGCCAGGGCCATGCCGTGGCTCACGCCGTAGTACCACGGTTCGGCATAGCGATGGTTGGAGAGGTTGAACACCAAGGTCAGCGGAAAGGCGTCGTCGTGCGCGAACACCCGATGATCGCCGGTGGCCAGATGCGTGGCCAACTGGCCGTGGGCCGGCGTGACGCCGCGGACCCATTGGGCGGCTGCCGGATGGTCGGCCGGATGGCCTTTGAAATGGATGTCCCGCGACTCGGGCCGATGGATATAGGAGGCCCAAAAAAGGCCAACATAGCCGTTCCGAAACGCGGTCCGGCGCGGGATGCACTCGAAAGTCATTTCGATCGTCCCGTCGCTGAGGAGCTGATAGCGGGTACAGCTCTCCAAGCCGTAATGGGGTGTTGGCGCCTGATAGAGTTCCGCCGTGAAGGAATCCATGACACGAAGTTGCATCGGCGCGTTGCGGGGCTCATACAAGACCTCGCGCGGCTGCACGGTCCCGTCGTGGATGTGCTCGAAGTTCAGGCCCGCGTAGGCCGGCACGAAGAGATTCTGCCCTTGCCGGGCGTGCTTGAGCGAGGCCAGGCCGCTGTAGCCCGCCCGGTGGCCGGGGAGCGTCTCGTCGTCCACAGCACGGTTGTCGACCACCACGGCCTCGATTCCGGCTCGGGCGAGGACGACGTACGGTTTTTCCGGGACGCGATACGCCAACGCACGGTCGCCCAGCGACGTCCGTGCGGGAGGCTCCGCGGATCTGGCGGCGACGGACATGGCGGCGAGCCAGAGCGGGCAGAACGCGACAAGCCAAAGGTGCGGTCGCATGGGTAGTCTCTCCGAGGGGCCGCTTCTATACTGATATCCGTGCGGCGGACTGTCAACCCGCGAGACGGTGGAGTAGTATGGACGCCTGGTTCGCCCTGCCGAGGAACAGGAGCCTATGGACGAGACTGACGACCTGGAAATCTCCGAGCCAGACCCCGCTGCCGCGGCGAAGCGGCAGAAGCGGGCCCACCAGACCCGGCTGCTCCTGGTGGTCTTTCTGGCCATGCTTCTCGTGGCGGGTTCGCTGGCGTACTGCGAGTTTTGGCTTTGGCGTCCGCCGGGCGAAGGGCCTGCCGGCCCCAAAGTCCCTCGCTCGGCCTTCGATCGCCCCTGGAGCACGCGCCCCGTGCTGCTGGTGGGCCTCGGCGACAGCATCACGGCCGGATTCGGCGTCTCGGAATCGCACGGCTACTTTGGCCGCCTGGCCGAGAACCCGAAAGACGAATGGCCGGACATGAAGGGAATCTGCCTCCGCGAGGTACTGCCGAAGTTCGGCACATTGAACCTGGCCGTTTCCGGTTCGACATCGTTGGAGCACGTCGAGCACATCAGCAAGAGACTGGAGAAGCAAGACCCAACCGTATTCGGCATCGTGGTGATGACCACCGGCGGAAACGACCTGATCCATAGCTACGGCCGCAGTCCGCCCAAGGAAGGCGCGATGTACGGAGCCACGCTCAAGACCGCCGCGCCCTGGATCGAGGCCTTCGAGAAGCGGCTCGATCGGATGATCGGTATGATTCAGGACCGGTTTCCGGGCGGGTGCCACCTTTTTCTCGGCGACATCTACGACCCGACCGACGGCGTGGGCGACGGCGAAGGCGCGGGCCTCCCTCCCTGGCCCGACGGCCTGAAGATCCTCGACCGCTACAACGGCGTGATCCATGCGGCCTCATCGCGGCGTCCGGGCGTGAGCGTGGTGCCAATCCGCGCCGCGTTTCTGGGGCACGGAATCCATTGTGCCCAGTTCTGGCGCGAACACTACCGTTCCGAAGACCCGACCTACTGGTACGGCACGAATCTCGAAGACCCGAACGCCCGCGGCTACGATGCCATCCGCCGGCTGTTCCTGATCGAGATGGTCAAGGTC
>CAZFKF010000262.1:0-6660 GCA_964518805.1 uncultured Planctomycetaceae bacterium
TGGCCTCCTCGGAACCAGGCTCATGTGCGGAAGACGCGTCCGGTGTGTGTTCCGGGTCGCGGGGGGAGGTGCCTGCCTGCCGGTGAGCCGCCGCCAATTTCCAAGGATGCTCGGCGTTTCGCGGCAGACTCCTTCGTCCTGCGCCCTGCACGAAGATCCGGCCAGTGCCCTCGCCCATGACCCGGCCGATGACGGCAGCTTCGGAAATCCCCGCCTCGCGCAGGCGCGTCACAAACGACCCGGCCGGAAGTTCCGCGATGGCGATCAACAGGCCGCCGGAAGTCTGGGCGTCGAAGAGGATGTCGACCGAGGCCTGCTCCAATCCGTCGGCGGCGGCCAGGGCCGAGCCGCTTGACTCCCGGTTGCGTTCGATCGCGCCAGGCAGGATGCCCGCGGCCGCGCAATCGAGCACGCCAGGCAACAGCGGGACGTCGTCCCAAGTGATCTCGACGTCGACTCCGCTGGCGGCGGCCATGGCGCCCAGGTGGCCCATCAGCCCGAAGCCGGTGACGTCGGTGCACGCGTGGGCCTCGATTTCGTTCATCAACTCTGCGGCCCGCTTGTTGAGGGTGGTCATCGAGCGGGCGGCGGCTTCCATCGAGCCGGCCGGGGCGCGGCCGATCTGGGCTGCGAAACTCAGAATTCCCGTACCGATCGGCTTGGTGAGCACGAGGCAATCGCCCGGCTTGGCCCCGGCGTTGGCCGCGATCCGCTTCGGATCGATCAGTCCGGTGACCGCGAACCCCGCCTTGACCTCGGGGTCGTTGATGCTGTGGCCGCCGATCACCGCCACGCCCGCCTCGGCCATCTTGTCCAGTCCGCCGCGGAGGATCTGCCGCATCACGTCGTCGGGCAGCACGCGCGCGGGGAAGCCGACGATCGAGAGCGCCGTGAGCGGCCGCCCTCCCATGGCGTACACGTCGCTCAACGAATTGGCCGCCGCAATCTGTCCGAACGTGTAGGGATCGTCGACCGACGGGGTGAAGACGTCCACCGTCTGCACGAGGGCCGTGTGCTCGTCGAGTTGATACACACCGGCGTCGTCACCCGCCGGCATGCCCACGAGCACACGAGGGTCCTTGGGGGTGGGAAGCCCCTGAAGCACTCGCATCAGCGTCGCGCGATCGATCTTCGAGGCGCAGCCGGCGCTCTCTACCAACTCGGTCAGTCGCACTGGCCCGGGCGGCGCGTCCAGCCGTTCTCCGGCACACGGGCAGACGTCCTTCTCGCGAAAGACGTCGCACGGGCAGGGTTTCTTCGGATCGCAAATGCAGTGTCCCAACTGCATCGATCGCTGCATGACTCGCTTGCGCTTCTGGAGATCTTTCACGATGCGGCACCAACGGTGTACGATCCATTCATCCTACATGGTACGCGCCGGCCGGGCAACGGCCGCTGGCGTGGTGCGAAGCGACGTCCTTCGACACGCGGTTTGCACCGACACGGTGCAAGGCATTCCGGATTCATTCGTGAGGGGGATGCGACGACGGGTGCCGTTCGGCCGCGAGGGTGGCGGCACCCAGGGCACAGGTCAGTTGCGGCTGCGGCGCGACGGCGACCGGTTTGTCGAGCGCGGCTTCCAGGGCCTTCTTCATGCCGGGGACCAGGGCCACGCCGCCGGTGAAGACGATGGGCTCCGGCAGATTCCGGCCCGCCATGGCCGCCACGCGCGCGGCAATCGACGCCTGGACGCCGGCCACGATGTCCTCGCGGTCGATTCCGGAGGCCAGCAGGCCGATGATCTCCGCCTCGGCGAACACGACGCACATGTTGCTGATGGCGGCCGGCGTGCGGCTGCGATCGGCCAGTTCGCCGAGGCACGACAACTTCACGGCCAGGCGCGTGGCGAGCACCTCCAGGAAGCGGCCAGTGCCCGCGGCGCAACGATCGTTCATCAGGAAGTCGGCCACGGTGCCGTCGGGCCGCAGGCGAAGGAGTTTGCTATCTTGCCCGCCGATGTCGATGACCGTTCCCACCTCAGCCACCGAGCGCCGCACTCCCCGGCCCTGGCACGTGACTTCGGTGACCGTTGCGCCAGCGAAAGCGATGAGTTTGCGCCCATAGCCGGTGGCCACTACCGCCGCCAGATCGGCGCGCGTGAGGCCTTTGGCCGCCAGCAATTCCTCCAGAAGCGAGGCGGCCAGGGCGCTTTGGTCCACGCCCTGGTCTTTGACGCCGGAGGCCACGATCGCCCGGCGCCCGGCGTCCCACAGCACGGCCTTCAAGGTCCGCGATCCGGCATCGACGCCCGCGAAAATCATGGTTTTCGATTCTCCGCGACCAACTCGAGCAGGGCTTCGACGCGCACGGCAATGCGGGCGGAATCCGACGGCGAATAGTCGGTTTCGATTCGCAGGTAGGGCACGTGCAATTCCTCTTCGGCAAGCCGCCGCACGCGGTGCGATTCGACGTCGTACGTGAGGCAGGCCTGCCAGATCAACTCCACGACGCACTCCGGCCGGTATTGGGCCGCCAGTCGGCGCAGCGACTCGATGCGGCGGTCGTTGCGCGTCATGACCGAGCAGGGCAAGTGAAAGTACTTCTCGGCCAGGGCCTGAAGGGGATCGGCGGCCGACTCGTCGATGTCGTCCAGGATCGGCTTCAGTCCGGTGCAATTCTCCATGGCGACCACCACCGCGCCGGCGCCTTCGAGGATCTCCAGGACCCTCTCGGCCCCATGGACGATGGGCACGCCGGTCATCAGCACGCGGACCCGACGCTTGGCGCCGCATGCGGGGCTCTTGCTACGATAGACGGCCAGGGCCTTTTCGTACTGTTGGAAATCGGCGGGGATGCCCGAAATGCTGCTCTTGAAGTCCAGCAGTTGCCGTCCGGTCAGCGGCGGAGCGTCCGACTCCATCAACGACGCCAGCTCGCGCCGCAAACGCCGCTCGCGGTTCATCACAACAATCGATTGACGCAGCCCGCAGTCGGTGACCTCTTGGTGGAACCGCTCTTTCAGGTGGTTTCGGAACTTGCGCAGCTCGCGGACCCAGTGTTGCAGGGCGTCGCGGTCGTCGACCTTCTGCGGCAGTTCGAGGACGTACATGGGCCGCGATTCGGCCATCGCCTCGTACATCTTTTTCTTGCCGTCGCAGGTGGTCTCGGCGACCACGAGATCGGCTATCTCGAGGAACGGATTGGTGCCGAGCACGTGGTATCCGAAAGTCGACTTGATGAGCGGGCAGAGATTGGCCGGCATGTGTTCCTCGGCCGCGGGAATCGTCTTGACCGACCCTCCGCACAAGCACACCGGCACCGCCCCGGCAGCCATGATCAGTTCCCGCGGCGTGAACTCGCAGAGAATTCCGACGACCGGCTTGCCGGCCGCCTTCGCCGCCTGAGCGTATTCCAGGCAATTCGGGATCATGCGGGCAAAATGCGCCGCAGGATCGCCGTTGGCCGCGTCCTGCGCTTCGGCGGCTCTTCCGCCGCACGATGCCTGGTGAACGGTCGAGCAGCACGCTCGATCCGCGGCTGCGCCAACCGGCTTCGCTCCGCATGGTTCGTTCATCGTGATGCCTGCCTCCGGGGCTCAGTTGGGGGAACGCCGGCGGGCCGGAGCTTTGCTTGGCCAACCCACGATCCACATGCAGCATATCGCGTTCTGCACGGCGGGGGAAGCGAGCCACGAAAACGCGGCCGTTCGAGGGTGCCAGAGGCCGGACCACGGGCACTCGCCTTGGGCGACGGGCCGAGCCGTAGATTCCGTTCAGACGCCGGCGCTTTCGGCAATCACCGGGCCGGCCGGAAACGACCCGAGGACTTCCAGGCGAAGGGCTTTGCGCTGGAGGGCGGCGATCGTCTTGCGCAGCCGGGCGTCGGTCTCGTGGCCTTCCATCTCGACGAAGAACAGGTATGCCCCCTTGACCCCGGGCACTGGAAACGACTCGATCCAGGTCAGATTCAGCCGGTTGCGTTTGAAGATGTTCAGGGCGTCGGCCAGGCTGCCGGGTCGGTGCACGACCTGGAACATCATGGCCGTCTTGTCGCGGCCGGTTCGCGCGTTGGGCTGGTCGCCAATGACGGCAAAGCGGGTGGTGTTCGAGGGGTTGTCTTCGATCTGCTCAGCCAGCACGTTCAGCCCGTAATGGACTCCCGCCTGGAGGCTGGCGATGGCTGCTGCGCCGGGTTTCTCGTTGGCCAGTTGCGCGGCGGTCGAGGTGCTCGTGACTTCAATCGTCCTGGCCTGGGGGAGGTGCTTGGCCAGCCAGTTGCGGCACTGCGAGAGGGCCTGCGGCCGGCTGTAAATCTCCTTGATCTCGTCTCGAGGACACTTGGCCAGAAGGACGTGATGGATCTCCAGTTCCACTTCGCCGCAGATCCGCACGGGCAGCCGGGTGAACATGTCCATCGTGTCGGCCACGCGACCGTCGGTGGAGTTTTCGACCGGCACGATTCCGAAGTCGGAATGCCCCCGATTCACCTCCTCGAACACCGCAGCAATGCTGCCCACAGGCAGGAATTCGACGCTCTGCCCAAAACGGTGGATGGCCGCCAGGTGGCTATAGCTGTACAACGGTCCGAGAAACGCAATGCGCAACTCGCGGACCAGCGAGCGGGCGCCGCTGATCGCCTCGCGCATCGCGGCCCTCAGCGCCCGAGGCGGCATGGGACCCTTGCTCAGTTCCACGGCCCGGGCCAGTATTTCCTCCTCGTGGGCGATCGAAACGCCGTGCTCCCCAGACGCCTGGCGCAATTTGGCTAGCTTAACCGCCACATCGGTCCGTTCGTTGAGCAGCTTGACGAGTTGGCGATCCAACTGCTCCAAACGCCCCTGCAAAGCGGGCGCGGTGGCGGGGCGAGCCGAGGCCCGGGCCTTGTCCGACGATTTACTATCTGCTGGCGATTTGGCCATACCATCCTCCTCAATATGGCAATATACGATGGGCTGCGCGCGAATGCCAATTGGGGAGTTCGGGTCAGGTTGGTTGGATGGTATGACCTGGAGCGTGTCAAAATGGCAGTCTGAGCCAGCCTAGGGGGCGAGTGCCCAGGTGTCCGTTCGTGAGGATATGTTATAACATTATGCCAGTCAATGTTTTGCGTCGTCACAAGAGCTTCTGGCGGCAACCGGCACGTCCTTTGCTAATCCAATTCCTCACAAATCATTGAGTGCCAGATTCCACGTCAGGGGGGTCTGCGCGTAGAGGAAAGGAGCACGTAATGGCTCGTGGTGAAAAGATCATTGGAATTGACTTAGGGACGACCAATTCGGTGGTTGCCGTCATGGAGGGCAAGGAGCCCAAAGTGATCCCTAACGCTGAGGGTAACAGGCTGACACCCAGCGTGGTGGCCTTCACGGACAGCGGCGAGGTGATCGTGGGAGAGCCGGCCAAGCGTCAGGCGGTCACGAACCCCACGCGCACGGTCTATTCGATCAAACGCTTCATGGGCCGTCGTCACGCCGAGGTCGCCGTCGAAGAGAAGATGGTCCCCTATAAGATCATCGGATCGCCCGAGGAGTACGTGCGGGTCAAGGCCGGCGATAAGGAATACACCCCGCCGGAAATCTCGGCCAAGATTCTCCGAAAACTGAAGGAGTCGGCCGAGGCCTACCTCGGGCACACGGTCAACAAGGCTGTGATCACCGTGCCGGCGTACTTTAACGATGCCCAGCGCCAGGCCACCAAGGACGCCGGCCAGATCGCCGGCTTGGAGGTGATGCGGATCATCAACGAGCCGACCGCCGCGTCGTTGGCGTACGGCCTGGACAAGAAGGCGACCGAGAAGATCGTCGTCTTCGACCTCGGGGGCGGAACGTTCGACGTTTCGGTGCTCGAAGTGGCCGAGGGCGTGTTCCGCGTCATCAGCACCAACGGCGACACTCATTTGGGCGGCGACGATTTCGACGAAGTCCTTATCCACCACGTGGCCGATGAGTTCAAGAGCCAGCACGGCATCGATCTGCGCAAAGACACGATGGCCCTGCAGCGTCTCCAGGAGGCCTGTGAAAAGGCCAAGCGAGAACTCAGTTCCGCGCAGACCACGGACATCAATCTGCCGTTCATCACGGCCGACGCCAGCGGGCCCAAACACCTGCAAATGAAGCTCACCCGCGCCAAGTTCGAGCAATTGGAAGACCAACTGTTCGAGCGCTGCCGCGGGCCGGTGCTCCAGGCCATGAAGGACGCGCACCTGAGCCCCAAGGACATCGACGAGGTGGTTCTGGTCGGCGGCTCGACGCGTATCCCGAAGGTGCAAGAACTGGTCCGGCAGTTGTTCAACAAGGAGCCCCACAAGGGTGTCAATCCAGACGAAGTGGTCGCCGTGGGCGCCGCGATCCAGGGCGGCGTTCTCGCCGGCGAGGTGAAGGACGTGCTGCTGCTGGACGTGACGCCGCTTTCGCTGGGCATCGAAACCCTGGGCGGCATCATGACCAAGCTCGTCGAGAAGAACACCACGATCCCCACCGAGAAGAAGCAGGTCTTCAGCACGGCCGATGACAACCAGAACGCCGTGACCATCAAGGTGTTTCAAGGCGAGCGCGAGATGGCTTCCGACAACCGGCTCTTGGGCCAGTTCAACCTGGAGGGCATCCCTCCGGCGCCGCGCGGCGTGCCGCAGATCGAGGTCACTTTCGACATCGACGCCAACGGCATTCTGCACGTCTCGGCCAAGGATCTCGGCACGCAAAAGGCCCAGAAGATCGAGATCAAA
>CAZFKF010000263.1:0-6654 GCA_964518805.1 uncultured Planctomycetaceae bacterium
CGGGCACCGAACGACTTGAGCGGGAACGCAGTATCCCCCAAACATCCCAAGCACCCGGTTTTAGGCTCTTGTCCCGCTGATGCCCCCCACCGACGTCGCCGTCTCCGGTCAACTCGTGTTTCTGGGGACCGGAACCTCGCATGGCGTGCCGTTGATCGGCTGCGGATGCGCCACTTGCCAAAGTGCGGACCCCAAGAACCAGCGGACCCGCTGCGCGGTGGTCCTCGGGTTGCCGAACGAGAATCTGTTGATCGACACCCCACCCGAGTTGCGAATCCAACTCCTGCGCGAGCGGATTGCATTGATTCATGCCGTGGCTTTTACCCATCCGCACGCCGACCACCTGTTTGGGCTGGACGATTTGCGCATTTTCCCGCGCTACCTCGGGCACGAATTGCCGGTCTACTGCGAGGAGGAGGTCGAGTCGGCCATCCGCCGGGCGTTTGCCTACGCGTTCGACCCGGCGGTTCAAGAGTATCCTGCGGGAGGAATTCCGAAGCTGGCGTTCCGGCGGATCGGCGTCTCGCCTGTGGAGGTGCTGGGAGGGCGGATTTCGCCGATACGGCTATTGCACGGCCGCGCGGGCATCTTGGGATTCCGCGTGGGCAACGTGGCCTATTGCACCGATACGAACCAGATTCCGCCGCAGAGCATGGCCCTGCTCGAAGGGCTGGATGTCCTGATTCTCGACGGTCTGCGCCGCGAACCGCACGTGACCCATTTCAGCATTGGGGAAGCCGTCGAGGTCGCCCGGCGTTTGAAGCCCAAGCGGACCCTGTTCACGCACATTTCTCATCGCCTGGAGCACGAGGAAACGAACCGCTCCCTGCCGCCCGGCATGGAACTGGCCTACGACGGCCTGCGAATACCCCTGTCCCTGTAGGTTATGCTTCAGCATAACGAAGCTGCGTTATGCTTCACCATATCGAGCGGATTTCGTTATGCTGAAGCATAACCTACGCGGCTACGCGTCTGAATCGATTGGACATCGCGTTGGACCTAGAGATGAAAGAAAAACTTGTCGCCCGACTCGCCGCGTGCGGCCAGGAGCACGTGCTCGACTTCTGGGAGACGCTCAGCGCGGACGATCGCCAGTCGCTGGCGGCGGAGATTCGCGCGATCGACTTCGCGCTCGTGTCGCAGTTGTCTCATCAGACGGACTCCAGGGAGTCGATGCGCGTCCTGGCGGCCCGGGCCGCCTCGCCGCCGGCCTGCCGGCTCGGCGACGAGCGAAACCCGATCCCGCCCGCCGCTGCCCGGCAGAAGGGCGTCGAGGCATTGCGGGCAGGACACGTGGGGGTGATGTTGGTGGCCGGCGGGCAGGGCACCCGGCTGCGGTTCGATCATCCCAAGGGCATGTTCCCTATCGGGCCGGTCTCGGGGAAGTCGCTGTTTCAGATCCACTGCGAAAAAGTCCTCGCCGCCTCGCGCCGCTACGGCGTGAGGATTCCTCTCTATCTCATGACCAGCCCGGAAACGCACGACGAAACCGTGGCCTATCTCGCCGAGCAGCAGCGTTTCGGGCTTTCGGCGGAGGATCTTCTCATCTTCTGCCAGGGGACGATGCCGGCCGTGGATGCGCGAACCGGGAAGATCCTCTTGGCCGACCGCCATCACATCGCCTTGAGCCCCGACGGCCATGGCGGCATGCTGGCCGCGTTTCAGCGCAGCGGGGCCATGGCCGACGCTAGGCGACGCGGCATCCGGCACCTGTTCTACTTCCAGATCGACAATCCCCTGGTACACGTGTGCGACCCCGAGTTCTTGGGCTATCACCTGGCCTCGGGCTCCGAGTTCACCAGCCAGGTGGTTCGCAAGCAGCAACCGCTGGAGAAGGTGGGCAACGTGGTCGAGGTGGACGGACGCCTCCAGGTCATCGAGTACAGCGATCTGCCCGACGATGTGGCCGCACGGCGGAACGAGGATGGCTCGCTGGCGATCTGGGCCGGCAGCATTGCGGTGCACGGCATGGCCCTGTCCTTTCTGGAGCGAATGGTCGAGTCGGCGGCGGGCCTGCCGTTCCACCGTGCCATGAAACGGGTACCACACCTCGACCCACAGGGCAACCGGATCGACCCGGACCAGCCCAATGCGATCAAGTTCGAGCGATTCATTTTCGACCTGATGCCTTCAGCGCAGCCTGCGGCGATTGTCGAGGTCGATCCGGCGGAGCATTTTGCCCCCTTGAAGAACGCCCCCGGCGAAACGCACGACACGCCCGAGAGCGTCAAAGCCCAGATGGCGGCCGAGCATCGCCAGTGGCTCCGCAGCGCGGGGTTCGAGGCGCCGGACAACGTGCCGGTCGAGATCAGTCCCCTCTTCGCGCTGGACGCCGAAGAAATGGCCTCGCGAATGCTGGCCAGGAAACCAATTACCGAGCCGACCTATTTCGGCTGATTGCATAGCATGAACGGGCCTTGAGATGCAACACAGGCGATGATCCAGTGCGACAGGCCGCAAGCGCGGTCGCAGACGCGCTTGCGGCCTGTTGGCGATTGAACATGCCGACGCTTCGCGAGGCATGCCACACCGACCGACTACCGACCACTAACCACCGACCACCACTCCCATGCTCCACGCAATCATCATGGCGGGCGGGTCCGGCACGCGACTGTGGCCCGAGAGCCGCGCGTCGCACCCCAAGCAGTTCCTCGCCATCCAGGGCGATCGGACGCTGCTCCAAGCGACCGTCGACCGGTTGGGCGGCCTGGTGCCGCTAGAGCGGATTCTGATCGCCACGCGGCGCGACCTGGCGTCGGAAGCGCAATCGCAATTGTCGCACTTGCCGCGGGGGGCGATCCTTGCCGAGCCCTGCCCGCGCAACACGGCGCCCTGCATCGGCTTGGCCGCGATCCGCATTGTGCGTGAGGATCCGGACGGCGTGATGGCGGTCCTGCCCGCCGATCAGATCATCTCCCCGCCGGAGGCGTTTCGCGATGCTCTCCGGCTGGCGACCGCCTTGGTGAAGGAGAATCCACAGCGGCTGGTCACGTTCGGGATCAAGCCGACGTATCCGGCCGCGGGATTCGGATATATCGAGTGCGGCGACGTTCTGGGCGTGCCTGAGGGGATTTCGTCTTCCGCGTCCGCTGGCGCCCTGGTCCGCCGCGTGGTGCGGTTCCACGAGAAGCCGATCCACGCGGTTGCGGAACAGTACGTGGCGGCAGGCCGCTTCTCATGGAACTCGGGGATCTTCGTGTGGAAGGCCCAGACGATCCTCGACGCCCTGGCCCGCTACCGGCCCGAATTGCACGGCCACCTGATGCGGATCGCCGAGGCCGCCGAGAGCCCTCGCTTTCACGAGGTGCTGGAACGCGAGTTCGCCGCCATGGAGAAGGTCTCCATCGACTACGCGGTGATGGAGCGGGCCGAAGAGGTGGTGGTCGTCGAGGCGGTGTTCCAATGGGACGACGTGGGCGGCTGGCTCGCTGTGGAACGCTACCGGCCGCGCGACGAGCAGGGCAACGTGACCGACGCGGCCCGCTCCGTGGCCATCAACTCCACCGGCACGCTGATTCGCGCCTGCGACCCAAACCACGTGGTGGTCGTCGCCGGCGTCAAGGACCTCGTGGTCATTGTCACCCCGGACGCCACGCTGGTGGCCAACAAGCACGACGAGAAGTCGATCGCACAAATCACCGAAGAACTCCGCAAGCGCGGCTGGACGGAATATTTGTAAGCGGCTTGCTTCACCACGGAGGACGCGAAGTACTCGCTGTGCGCGGGTCTCCTGACCCCGCACGGGTCCGGCCGCAGGTCTCCTCCGAAGCTGTAGACCTACAGTCAGCGGATCGGCGAGGTCAGGAGACCTGCGCCGAGCGCGTGGTGAGTCTTCTCATGATCCACGCAACAGAGGGTCTGGCTGCCGCTGGTGCTGCAAGTTAGACTGGTAGCATCAGCATCTTCTTGCAGGAGGTTATTCGATGTCCCCCACTGCTAAGGCCCTGGGGATCGACCAGCTCAGCGTGGCCGAGCGAATTCTGTTGGTCGAAGAGATTTGGGATAGCATCGCCGAGGAAGTCAACGCAAGCGATCTCACTCAGGCCCAGAAGGACGAGCTGGACCGGCGGCTGGCGGCGATGGGGGCCGACCCCCGTGCAGGCTCCTCCTGGGAGGAAGTGAAAGCCCGTTTGCTGAGTCGGCCATGAGACTTCCGCTCATCATCCGTCCTGAAGCGGAAAACGACTTGTCCGATGCCAAGGATTGGCACGAGCGGCAGCGTCAAGGACTGGGTCTCGAGTTCATGTTATCTGTGGAAGAGGCATTGGACCGAATCCAACTTGCCTCAGATCCACGCTGAGATCTACAAAGGAGTGCGAAGGGCTCCGACGCGACGGTTCCCGTATGGGATCTACTATCGCTTCGCGGAGGATTCGATCGTGGTGATTGCCGTAATGCACAGCCGCCGCGATCCGAGGCGATGGGAGGAACGGGCGTGACACCGGTGGCGGCACATCGGAATCGCATCAGGATATTGCGCGATCTCCAGCGAATCCAGGCGATGTAGTAGTGACGCTCCTCGGGATCCAGTTCCTCGTATTTGGGATTCAGCTTCAGAACAATACCAACAGCATCGTCCACCATGGTCATCTCCGTTTGATTGAGATGGGACAATTCTGTGGCACTGGTCCTACCGAAGGTCTCCTCCGACGCTGGAGACCTGCGGTCAGCGGATCGGCGAGGTCGGGAGACCTGCGCCGAGCGTGGAGTTTCGCATGGCGATCCCGATTCCGGTGGGCCGGCGCTTCGCTTGGCCCACCCTACTTTTCTCCAGGGAACTCAGAACTCCAGGCCCTTGGTCGAGGTTCGGATGCGGCAGAGCCAGGTGTTGGCGGTCATGTAGAGGGTCGAGCCGTCGTCGCCGAAGCGGCAGTTCGACGTCGGCACGCCGGTGTTGATGCGGCCCAGGTGGGCGCCGTCGGGGGCAAAGACGCTGACCCCGCCGGGCCCGGTGGCGAAGAGGTTGCCCTTCTTGTCGATCTTCAGCCCGTCGGGAAGGCCCGGTAGCTTCTCCTTCACCCACGGGGTGGAATCGAACAAGACCCGGCCTTCGCCGATCGTGCCATCAGGCTTCACCGGGAAGGCCATCCAGACGGCCTTGTCGGGGTCGGACTGGGCCACGTAGAGCGTCTTTTCGTCGGGCGAGAAACCGATGCCGTTGGGACGCGTCATTTGGTCTGTCAGCAGGGTCACCTTGCCGTCGACGGCAACGCGATAGACGCCGCAAAACGAGAGTTCCCGAGCCGGGTCGTCGGCCCCCTTCTCCAGCCCGTACGGCGGATCGGTGAAGTACAGGTCGCCGTTGGACTTGAACACCAGGTCGTTGGGGCTGTTGAGCCGCTTGCCGTCGTACTTGTCGATGAGCGTGGTCCAGCGGCCGTCCTTCTCCACGCGGACCACGCGCCGGTCGCCGTGCTGGCACATCACCAGCCGGCCTTCACGGTCCAGCGTCAGGCCGTTGGTGCCCGACTCGCCGCCGCGCGGCCCGGAGCCGGTGTATCCGGCCGGCTTCATGAACTGCCGGATGCCGTCGGCATCGGACCCTGGAGGATGGCGTTGTTGGGGATGTCGGAGAAGAGCAGGCATTTCTTGTCGGGGATCCAAACCGGGCCTTCGGTCCACTTGAAGCCCTCGGCCAGCTTCTCGATGACGGCGTCCTTGGGGACCAGTTCGTCGAAGCGAGGATCGAACCGCTCGATCTTGCCGAGGGTTGGGTATGTCTTGGCGTCATCCGCCCAAGCGACGCGACACGGAGCGAGAGCGAACAAGGCCGCCGCAACGCCCAGGGATACGACTGTCCGCGCGATCATGAGTAGGACCCTCCCCGCTTGAGAATTGCCGTTGAACACTTCGCGGCATGATATGCTCTGCGCGAGCGCCATGCAAGGACGGCAGCGCACCGAGTGCTTGCAACGAGGCAGGTCATGCTTCAGCAGGACCTTTCCCGGGCGTCATGCTGAAGCATAACCTACGCGGTTTACGGGCCTGCGCGGTCAGCCGGGCTGACGCCGCGGACGTTTCTCCCACTGGCGCATCCAGACCACGCTGGAGATGAAATACACGATGCTGAGCACGACGAGGTGCGTACGGAAGGCGCGGGCCTCGGTGTAGCCAAGAAAGACGCTCACCGAATAGCCAAGACACAAGACCAGGCTTGCCACGGCCATGATCCCGGTGCCCAGGGCGAGCGTCCAATCCCAGGCCATCGATTTCTCGCGGAAATGAAACCAGACGGCCGCGCAGAGAAAGAAAGCGAGTTGGAGCGGACCGAGGGCCTGCGGCAGTTCGGGGGCTCGAACGGCCTGGGCGGCAAGTTCCTCCTTTGCCGCCGTTAGCGTGCCGACCACATCGCCGATGACCCACCACCCCAGGAGTCCGATCGCCGCGATTCCAGACGCGTACGAGAGCGCGCTCTCGATGCGTCCCAAGGGCGCGTTGAGGTGGCTGTCGGCGGGCACCGTGCGGATCGAAGGCAGGATGGTCGTTTCGTCGACCACGATCGGGAGGGACTCCCGGGCACCGGCTAGCGCTGCAAGGCCGATGTAGAGCACGGTGGTCACGATCCACACGGGAATGGCCAGAAAGAACTCGTGGATGATCTCATGGCCATAGAAATCCTTGGCGATCCACGCCCCGGCGGCCAGGCCCACGCCC
>CAZFKF010000264.1:0-6650 GCA_964518805.1 uncultured Planctomycetaceae bacterium
GACGTGCGTGACGCCCTCGAGGCCCAGCGCGTCGATCGCGGTGCGTGCCTCCCCGGGAATGAGCGGTCTGGCGAGTTCCACGATCGCTTGGACGTTGAGATAGGCCACCGACGCCGGTCGTGCGACGGGAAGCTGCTTGCGGAGTTCGCGGAACCAAGGGGGCGGATTGCCTTGGAGTCGTTTCAGAATGGCCTCAGCCTCGCCCTCGCCAACGGCGATGAGCAGACGCCTATCGTGCACCGTCCAGACGACGGGCGGAGCCTGGGGGGCAAGCCGAACGCGTTGCCATGCGATACCGGCGATCTCGACCGATTCCGATCGATCGCCCAGGAACCTGGCCTGCTGCTGTTCGAGAAACTCCTTGACGCGGCCGGCCTGCTCGCCTAGGTTCGCCAAGACCGCGCCGCGAACATCGGGCGCGCGAGGATCGGGCCGGACGCTCGCAATGTAGACCGCCGCCGGATGCGTGGCCGCGATCTTCGCCAAGTCGGCGATCTCGCCGGCGAGCTTGGCCTTTTCGGGATCGCGCCGGTTGGCCTTTTCGAGCAATCGCCGCGCTAGCAACTCCACTTGCACCGCGAATCGCTGGATTTCGGGCTCGGCCAAGATCTGCTCAGCCTGATTCTTGCTCGTGGCATTCGGCTTGGCCGTGCCCGCCCAAGAAGCGAAGAAGAGACACTGCTCGGGCGCGGCCTTGGCCAGGGCCGGGTCCTCCGGGCCCGGCGGCATCGCCACCGGTAGCCCTAAACCGCCGCCCAGTGCAAGCAAGAGCATCAACTGCCCGAACCCAACCGCGAACGACGCGCTCATGATCTGCCTCCATTGCCACGAGAAAGTGACAGCCCGGCACCGGGGGTGGATTCCCCGCGCCGCAGAAGGGACGCTCGATGTCCGTAGCTTACTGCGTCGCGCCCAGCGCGGCAAGCATGGGCAGAGTGAGGAGATGGGGTTGAGGGGGCAGATTGTCCGTGGTCGGGACCGCCACTGGCGACCGTGGATGATCCCAAACACAGTCTCTCACGCTCCCCAACCCCGAGTCTCGAACCCGAACGCCAACTCGAAACCCTTTTTTCCGAAACGTCCGTCAGCACGGTGGCATCGCGCGGCCGACCACACTATAATGGGCGTGCCCCACAACACCGCATCCCACCTTACCCCCCGGCATCAGAAGGGCGGTTTTCTGATGGACCGAGCCGTGCCTCCCCGCCGAACCCGGCGCTCCGGGCGATTGCTCTGGGCAGTCGCCTCGTTTGGGCTTGCCCTGCCCTTGCCTGTGGTCGCCGTCCTGGCGAACTTGAGCCTCTCTTCCAAGGAGGTCAATCCGCTGACGTGCCGAGTGGTGCGGGGTGATTTCTATCACGAGATCTCGGTGCAGGGCGAAGTCGAGAGCGCGGTCAATGCCGAGGTTCGCTGCGAGGTCCATTCCGAGTCGAGCAGTTGGATCCGCATTCTGGAAGTCGTTCCCGAGGGGAAAAGGGTCAAACCGGGTGATTTTCTCGTGCGTCTGGATGCGTCCGGGCTCGAGGCCGACCGCGATCGCGAACGGATCACGAACGCCAAGCTGCGGGCTTTGGTCATCCAGGCCGAGAGTCAGTGCGAATCCGCCAAGCTGGCGAAGCAGGCCTACCTCGGCGACACGTACCGGCTGGCCGAAGAGAGCGCGAAATCGGCCCTCATGGTGGCCGAGGATGCGAAGCGGCGGGCCCAAGAGTTCTTGGAGTGCAGCCGCAAGCTGGAATCGCACGGTTACATCACCGACTTGCAGCTTCGAGCCGACGAATTTGCCTCGAAGGCGGCCCAGACCGATCTTCGCATGGCCCAGATCAAGCTTGCCGTGCTCCAGAGTTTCACCAAGCCCGTTCGTTTGACGCAACTCAGCACGGCCGTCGTCACGGCCCAGGCCCGCCTGGCTGCCGCCCAAGTCAGCTACAATTTGAGTTGCCAGCGGCTGAAGTTCGTCGAGGACCAGATCCGCAAGTGCGTGGTTCGGGCCCACGTGTCGGGCCAGGTTGTGTTGGCCCACCTGTTTCACTACGGTCACGCCCACATGATCGAACCCGGCGAAGTGACCCTGGAGAAGCGAGTCTTGGTCCGCCTGCCCGATTTCCGACACATGCAAGTGGCGGCGCAAATCGAAGAGGACAAGATCGCCCTGGTGCGTCCCGGGCTGCCGGTCATGGTTCGCTTGGAGGCGTTTCCGCACGCGGTGATCCGCGGTCGGATCAAGAAGATCAATGAGTACCCCGAGGCCGAGGACTGGCTTGGATCCGCCGTCAAGAAGTACAAGACCATCGTATCTATCGACGCCCCGCCCGCCGGGACTCGTCCGGGAATGACCGCGGATCTGACCATCCATCTCAGCGGGCTGAAGAGCCGGCTGCAAGTCCCGTGTCCGGCGGTGATCCGCCACGGCGACAGGAACTACTGCATCACCCCGCGCGGCGACGAGTTTCAGGCCCGCGAGGTCTCGCTTGGCCCCAGCAACGGCATGAGCGTCATCGTTCGCGAAGGCCTCCGCGAAGGGGAAGAAGTGGTCCTTTCGGCGGCGGCACACCGCGACAAGGTGCAACTGCCCGAGTTGAAACGCCGGCTCACGCCTTCCAACTCCCTCACGGCTAACGTCCAGGCCGCCTCCCACGAAGGCCGGCACAACTGACGCCGGAGTTCGCGACGCGGGGCGGCAGCGGTCCACGGCAGTATTACTTCTTGGCGTCTTCCTTGGCCCGACCCTTTTCCGCTGATGCCTTCTTCATCGCCTCGTGCGCTGCGCGATACCGCTGGCTCGACGGCGCCAACTGCGCGGCATGGGCCATGGCGGCCTCGGCCTCCGCGGATTCGGCAAGCTCGGCGTGCATCTGGGAAATCTCAAACCAGATCTCCGCGTTCTTCGGTTGGATCGCGGCGAGCTGCCTCAGGAATCCGATCGCCTCGGGAATTCGGACTTGCTGCCGGCAAAGCCACGCCAGACCCTGCCGGCAGTCGACGTTGGTCGGCGAAAGCTCGGCCGCCCTGCGCCAAAGGCGTTCGGCCTCTCGTTGCCTGGCATGAACGAGGCAAATCTGACCGGCGCTGGAGTAGGTCTCGGCAACTCGGATCCGCACGGCATTCACGTCATTGTACGAGCGTTTTTCTTCCCGTTTGTCTTGCCGCTGCGCGGCCTTCAGTTCACGGGATTTCTGGATGCACTGTCTGGCCTTGTCTTGTTGTCCGAGGCGGGTATAGACGGTCGAGAGTCGGTAATAGGCGTCGGCAAACTCGGGGAACACGCGTATCGCGGACTCGAAACTGTCCCGAGCTTTCTCCATCTGCTGGAGTTGCACGTATGCCTGCCCCAGCAAGTAGAAGCCCTCCGACCGAGGATCGGTTTGAAGCGGTTTCTCCAGAACCGCAATCACTTCCTTAGGCTGGTTCAAATTGACCAGGGCAGTCGCCAATGCCGCGCGCGCCAGAAAATCCCCGGGGGACAGCTTCACCGCTTGCCTCAGCGATTGCTCCGCCTTGCGATAGTCCTCCTCCTGCGCCGCCACGCTGCCGATGCCGAAATAGGCGAAGGCGTAGTCGGGATCGAGTTGCAGGCACTGTTCCCAACACTCAACGGCCTGTTTCGACTTGCCCAGCCAGTCCAGAAGTCTCGCGCGCACTTCCAAGGCGTCAGGCAATGTGGGAAAGACAAGCACCAAGCGGTCAGCCAGAAGCGTTGCCTCGTCCATGACGGCCCTGGGATCGGACGGGACGCCGGCCCCCGGAACAGGCAGGCCGGCGATCAGATCGTGATTCGCCCGTGCTTCTCTTGGCTCGGCGCGAATCCTGGAATGGGCCGGCGGCGGAATGACGCGCCAAGGGACCAGCGACGCGGAGAAGAAACCGGCAATCGCAGCGCCGACAACAGCCACCAACGCGATCCACCAAGCGGACCTTTGTCGCGGCTTCCTGGGCCCCCTGAAGTCGAAACAACCGGGGCCTTTTCCCAGCCGAGGCCGTTCGGTCGTGACTGCGGAATCAGAGGCCGGTGGAATCCGAAGGGGCTCAATCGGATTCGACGTGTCTTCGCCTTGCACTTCTCACCAACACCTCGTACAAGACAGCCGAAGGGCCCAACGGCGACGGATCACGAGGCACGCGTCACAGAACGATGGGCCCGCGCCAGTGGTTGGCGCGAGCCCATGGATGGATCAAGGGACTTCGGGCATTGACTATTTGCCTGGGGCCGGGGGAGCCGGAGTCGACTTGCTCGACGCTTTGGCCTTCTGCATCTCCTCCAACCGCTGCTTACGGAACTGTTCCGCTTGCTCTTTCGGCGGGGCGACCGGCTTGGACTCCGTCGGCGCCGACCCGCAGCCAATCACCGAAAAAAACAGAAAAGCCGAAACCACAGCGGCGCACAATGCAGTCAACTTCTTCACAGGCTGAACCCTTTCCTCCGGTGTTTGCCAACGATCAATGTCGGTGTCTGGAATACGAGTAAGCTCGCACTCAAGTGAGTCTAGCCGCCCCAGCGGATCGCGTCAACCAACCTCGAGGCGCAGCCTCTCCGGGACGCAACGCATCGGTTAATTCAGCGGTATCTTATACACCTAGAAGTATGGCCACCAGGGGCCATCGAATCTCCGCTAAAGTAGTGGAGTCATCAAAAGTACCGATCGGTTTGGGGCTTGAAGTCTCAGAACGATCGATGCTACGGTTGCGGTATAAACACGCAGTCCATTCGATGTAGCTAGGAACTGCTTGACTAAACGGCATGAGTCGCAGACTCTCGAAATTGGACATTATCTTGTTAGCGGCACCCAAGCAGCACGTTCGCGTGGCGCGTTCCCGCCACTGAGGTAGGGAATGACATGGCGAGAAATGTCTTGACACGCATGTTCAATAGCCTAAACTGACAGATTGGGCGCGTGCCGATCTCATTTCGGTCGCGTGAGTGTTCGTCGTCGTTGTCTTCTCTTGGAGGGTGTGATGTATCGAATGCGGTTTCGTTTGGGCTTCACGCTTGTGGAGCTTCTGGTTGTGATCGCCATCATTGGCATTTTGATCGCTCTGCTGTTGCCGGCAGTGCAGGCTGCACGCGAAGCCGCTCGGCGGTCGCAGTGCACCAACAACCTGAAGCAATTGGGCTTGGGACTGCACAACTACCATAGTGCTTTCAACACGTTCCCCAGCCTCAGCCAAGGCACCGATACGGGGAATGACGTGACTTCCACCATGAGCGGCATGAGTGGGGTCGTCGTGCTTCTGCCGTTCTGCGAGCAGACCGCGCTGTACCAACAATGGACATCGGCCCAAGCGGCGGGTGCCGCGTGGGGCGGAAGTCCCGCGCTTCCGCCGTGGGGCCCCGTGGCATGGTCGGGCAACAACGCCTTCCTGCCACACCGCAAGCAGGTTCCCACGCTCCTTTGCCCGTCGGACTCCGCTGGAAAGTTCACGGCTGGCGATCCGTACGATTGGTCTGCCGACACGAACTACAACTTCTGCACCGGCGACGTCGCGTCGTCGATTGGATGGGCTGGCGTGAAACGCCCCCGCGGTATCTTCGGGCAGCACAGCTACATGTCGATCGCCGATATTCGCGATGGCACGAGCAACACGATTGCGATGAGCGAGCAGGTGGTTTCCACCTCGGCCAATGCCGGGAAGATCCATGGCAGCTACGTCGCCGCGGACGGCGGGCCGGACTACGGCACCAATCCCCAGGACCTGTGCTTGAAGTACAAGGGGCCTTCCGGGATGATTGCCAACAGTCCTCCGGGAATCGGGAACCTGCGCGGTGTCCACTACGGCTGGGGCGGCGTGAAGCCCAGCGGATTCAATACGATCCTGTCGCCAAACTCCGTCGGGTGTTCGAACAACAGCTCCGAGTGGGGCGATCACCACATCATGCCTCCCGACAGCATGCATCCTGGCGGCGTCAACGGGATGATGGCCGACGGCTCGATCCGCTTCGTGAGCGAGACGATCGACACCGGCACCCTGAATGCTGCGAACGTCACGTCGGGCGCAAGCCCCTACGGCGTTTGGGGCGCGATGGGTTCGCGTGAGGGCGGCGAAGCGAAGTCGAACTAGCCGCTCGACACTTGTTGGAATGACGATGAACCAGCCGCGAGGGCTTGCCCTCGCGGCTGGTTGTGTTACTGCCCAATGCCGGATCGGTGATGCGGTTCTCAGCCCGTTCGCAAGACCCGGATGCAAGGGCGCGCGACGCGTTTTGGATTGGCCGCAATCCCGTACCGCACACTAGTGGCCTGTCCAGATTGAGTTTACGGGTGCCACGGTTGGCTTGTCCAACCGTGTTTCCCACACTGCTGGGCAAGCCAGCAGTGGCACCCAACTGGTAAAGTCGAGAGGGACAAACCACTACTCCCGTTTTCCGGCGTGAACTTCGGCTTCGCCTCGTCCGCCGCGTTCCGTGAGCGTCAGCAGCCGGTCGACGGGAAGGTCCTCGAACAATTCGGCGCCGCCGCCGCTCCAGTGGACTTCGATTCGGTCCACGCGATCGTGACGGGCAAGACCGAAGTGGAGCCGCGTTCCGAAATGGCTCTGGTAGCCGCGACCGCTGTGCACCTCGTCGTACTGAACGAGGTCGCCCGCCACAAGCTTCACGCGCGCCCCCACGCCATCGCGGTTCGTCTTCACGCCTCGCAGTTCCAATTGAACCC
>CAZFKF010000265.1:0-6650 GCA_964518805.1 uncultured Planctomycetaceae bacterium
GGCGCTGGCTCAGAACAGCAACGAGAACGTTGGCGTTCTGGGGCAGGCCGCCCGCGAAATCGGCTCCGTCGTGGACGTCATCCAGGAGATCGCCGAGCAGACGAATCTTCTGGCGCTGAATGCGACCATTGAAGCCGCGCGGGCCGGCGAGGCCGGCAAGGGGTTCGCCGTGGTCGCCACCGAAGTCAAAGAACTAGCCAAGCAGACCGGGACCGCCACGCAGGATATCCGCAAACGGATCGAGGGAATCCAGTCCACGATCGGCAGCGCGGTGAGCTCGATCTCGGAAATCGCTCAGGCGATCGGAAACGTCAACGACGCCTCCCGCACGATCGCCTCCTCGGTCGAGGAGCAGAGCATCACCGCCAAGGAGATTGCCCGAAGCGTCGCGTTGGCATCGAACAGCCTCGAGACGATTTCCGGGGGCATCTCGGAGACCGCCGCAGCCTCGAACGAGGTCACCAAGAACATCAGCGAAGTCGGGGAGACCATCAGGCAGACCGCCGAGGGCGTGCATTTCGCGCAGGAGGTGTCCGCTCAGTTGGCGAACGCCACAAGACGCCTTCAGCAAACGGTCCAGGCCTTTGAAGTGGCGGCGTGAGCCCTGCGGAGAGGAACCTCGTGGGAGCCTACCTGAACAACGCCGCAACAACGTTTCCCAAACCCCCCGCGGTGCTGGCCGCCGTGACTCGGTTCTTGGCGCAGCCCCCGCGCGACGCCGGCCGGTCCAGTGGCGACGCGGGAATCAGCGCTGTTTGCCGGCGGGAGTTGGCTGATCTGTTCGGCCTCGCGGACGCGCAACGGGTGGTCCTCCTTCCATCCGCGACGTACGCGTTGAACCTCGTCGTCCAGGGGCTGCTGTCTCCCGGCCATGTTTCCGGGAGGCTTCCGGTCCACGCGATCACTACGGCCCTCGAACACAATTCGTTGCTGCGCCCCCTCGAACACTTGCGCCGGAAGGGAACGCTGGAACTCTCGTTCCTGCATCCGGAGGATGATGGTCGCGTTCACCCCGAGGCTGTCGCCGCCGAACTTCGCCCCAACACGCGGCTCATCGCGATCACCCACGCCTCGAACGTCACCGGGTGGATCCAGCCGGTCGAGGAAGTGGCTTCGCTGGTTGCAGGGGAAGACGTGGCGGTGTTGATCGACGCCTCGCAAAGCGCCGGAGCCGTGGATCTGAACTACGCGGAGTTGCCCGGCAGGGTGTTCGTCGCCATGGCAGGGCACAAGGGACTGTTCGGGCCCATGGGAACCGGGGCGTTGCTTGTCCCCGACGCAACCCTTCCGCAGACAATCGTCGGGGGAACCGGCGTGCGCAGCGACAGCCCACTGCACCCCGCCGAACTTCCCCTACGGCATGAGGCGGGAACGCCGAATCTGCCGGGCATCGCCGGGTTCACGGAGGGGCTGCGGTTCGTGCGCGAACAGACCGTGGCGAAGCTGGGCAGTCATCGCCAACGCTTGGTGCGCCGGCTCCGCGCCGGTCTGGCAGACGTTCCCGGTGTCCGTCTCGCGCCGCTGCCGAAGGAAGACGGTCGCGCGGGGATCGTCGCATTCACCCTGTCCGGTTGGGATGCCGGAGACCTGGGGTACACCCTGATGGAATCGTTTGCCATCGAGACGCGTGCCGGCCTGCATTGTGCTCCACGAATCCACGACGTGCTGGACACGTTGCCGGACGGGAATGTCCGTGCCAGCGTGGCCGCGTTCAATACCGAGGGCGACATTGAGCAGCTCATTGCGGCCGTGAAGTGCCTGGCGGAGGCCCCATGTGCCGTGTGACGGAGATTCGACGCGTGGAGGACTGCTTCGATGGAACGCGGATCCGGGAATTCGCGATCGACTCGCCTCTGGACGAGTCGATCATGAAGCTCCTGGCGGAAGGGGGGGCGCTGGCGTACTACCCTACCTTCCCTCGCCCTTACTTCCGCATCCAGCGGCGCGGCGAATGGACCATTCAAGGAGTGATCGGCAAAGCAACGTTCCGCGCAACGTTCGACCGATCGGCACCCACGGAGGCGGAAAACGTTTTGATGTCCCGATTGGAAAGGAGCATACCCTAATGGGCGCAAAGCTCGCAGAGTACTTCTCGCTCGCCGAGAAGAAGGGCGGCCTGCCGGTCAAGATGCGTTTGGCCATGAAGACCGGCATGCCTTCAGAAAAAGCGGCCAGCGAACCGGATTCCCCGGACAACCTGGCAAAATTCTACCAGGCGGCCAAGGAAATCATCGGCGCCGACGTGCCACAACTATAACAAGGAGACCAAATGCCATGGCAACTGAACAACTGTTGGAATGGGTCATCGACCACGAGTTCGATCGTCGCACCTGCCGCCACACGATCAACGGCTTCGATAGCGTCCTGCACTGCCACCATTACGCGACGCTGTATTGCCAGCTCGCTGACGACGCGGAGCAGTTCAACGGCCGCGCCCTCCTTCAACGCGCGGCGGAGTTGGCGTTCCTGGACGTGCTTTCGACGTACTTTTCGGAGCACGGCGTCCGCGATCTCGGCGACCGCGTGACGCTCGCCGAGGAGTATTGGCGAGTGTCCGGCTGGGGCACGCTCCAGTTCAACCACGTGGGCGAACTCTCGGCCGCCGCGCAGATGGACCACAGCCACGTGGACGAAGGCTGGTTGAAGAAATGGGGACGCCGCGACAAGCCGGTGAACTTCATCGGCCAGGGCTACCTGGCGGCCGCCCTTGCGGCTATCTACGATCTGCCGGCCGGGAGCTTCCGCGTCACCGAGACGGAGAGCATCGTCAGCGGGGCGCCGGCATCCCGCTTCAATCTCGTGCGAGCCTAACAAGGAACCAACCATGTCCATCAATAGAAACGCCGTCATCGATGCGATGTCGAAGGTCAAGGTCGAAGCCAATAGCGACGGGCTGATCCCGGCGTTCAACGTCTTCGTCAACCAGGCCCCGGCAAAGCTCTGGAACAACTTCGCCGACCTGATCACCAATTCGGTCTCGTCCGACCTCCGCCCAGCTGCCGAAGCCCTTCTGGAAAACGCCGCACACGAGTGCGGTTATCACACGGGATACGGGATCATCACGAGTGAAGAGTGGGATTCTGTCGTCGGACCGATGATCGAGAAGGTGCCCGAGGACGTACTGCATGGCGCGTACGCCGTCTTCACCGCCTGGGGATGGGCGAAATCGGAGATCGTGGAATTGGTGCCGGGTGAGCGAATGGTCGTGCGCGCCTACGATTACTACGAAGCCGATGTCGTCGACCGCGGCACGTCAGGCAACAAGAAGGCCTTCATGATCCAAGGCGTCTCTGCTGCCTTCATGGATCTGGCCTACGGAGCCGCATACCCGAACGGGTTGCGCACGTTCAAGTGCGTCCAAACGAAGGGGATCGAATGCGGCGACGACTACGGTGAGTTCGTGGTCACGCGGAACTGACGCCTTCCGCCAAACCCGATCCGAGATCCTTGGGGCCCGCGCCATCGCGTGGCCCCTTGCATTTCTTGTCCACGCCAACACCGAGCCGCACACCACCGCCCCCTCACTTTCGCCCTCGGCCCGACCTGCGAGGGAGCGCCATAGCACGGTTTGCGCGAAAGGCGCGCCGCCGCGGTTTTCTTCCTTGTCCGCGAGGGGGATGCCAATTACACTGCAAAGAGAGGTAGACAACTGGCATTGCACCCTAGAAATCGGACGTCGCCGTCCGACACCTTCGCGGTATGTGAGGAGACTGAAACATGGCCCGCAAAAACCTTATCGTGTGGTCGGCTCTTGTTGCCCTGTTCGCCTGGAATGCTATCCCGTCCAGCGCGGGGATTCTGAGATCGCGTCCTGCGCCCCAGCGCCCCGTGGTCCGCGTCGTCCTGGCCCCGCAAAGCTCGGAGAAACCCGGGGAGAGTGTTCGGGTGGTGCAGATCGACGGAAGGTCGACTTGGGACCTGGGGAACAACATGGGGCAATGGCCCACGACTCGGTAGGCGAGCCGGCGCCGAGACTGGCGGCGCGGATTCGGCCGCGCCGCCGATTGTCGATACGCTCAATAGTGTGCCAGCCGGACTGGCGCTTGACGCCTTCTTGGCCTCGACGCCGCTGGAGCGGTTTCACGTGGGGGCCCGCTGCTCGACTTCGACCCGTCCTCAATAGGTGACCATGAAGTCGGTGGCCAGAGTGAATTGATCCGACCTTGTGCCGTTGCCGAAAGGCAGCGGATAGGGCGCAGCACCTGACGCAGGCCCGCCATAGTTGTCCCAACGGACCTCTGGGCGGACCGAAATGTTCGCCTTGGGTTTCCAATTCAGTCCGAGCGTCACCTCGGAAAAATTTCCGGCGTATCCGCCCGCTGCGGGCCAGCCTTGAAATCCGAGGCTGCCCAGACCGCCGACTCGCGTGCCGTCATCGTCGCGGAACCATTCCACACGTGCCCCGGCGGCCCATTTCGAGTTGATCGTGTAGAGAAGGTACTGGTTGATGCCGTACCATTCTGCCGATCGACCGCCCAATGCGGCGACGTTGCTGGCGTGGCCAAGGTCGTTCTGCAGCACGTAAAGCAGTTTCTTCGTCAGTTGGAGCTTGGCGACGAGGCTGTGCACATACTGCTGGCTTTGGTCGGCCGGATCGTTCCTTCCCGCGTCGAGCGCGTAGGCGAGCGAGAGTCTGCCCTCCGGGCCGGTCCAGGTGGTTCCGCCTTGGAAATTCAGGCTGTTGTTCCAATCCTCGAACATGTAGAACCCGCGGTGGAATCCGCCCAGAACGTACCAGTTGTCCGTCAACTTATACTTGCCCATCAAGCCCGTGATCAGGATCGGCTCGCTGTAGCACAAGGCATACGAGTGCGAGTAGAAGAAATTCCCGATTGGCGGGACGATTTCGTAGCCCAAGATTCCTGTCATGTGACCCATCTTGACGGAAAGGTCGTTGATTCCTACCTCGCCGTACAACTGCGGGAGCGACAACCCGTAGAGATTGTCGTCACGATTGAAGCGGGTCTCCCAATGGTAGCTCTGCGCGGCGGCGACGCGCCAATCCGTTCCGTAGAACATGTCGACGCGGCCTCCGATGTCGACGCCTGCCCCGTCGGTCTTCACGGGCCGCTCCATGTAGAGCCAGAGTTGGTTCATCTGGAACTGCCCGCTCTGGTCGTTGGTCAATACCGTGGCGTTGAATCGATCGGCAGGGTCGTCGGCGTTCATCGTGATGCCGCCTTGGAACCACCCACCGGTATTGATGCCCAATCGCTGGAGCATACACGGCTGAGGGAGTTTCCACGGGTCGGAGTCGAGCCAACTCCTCAAAGGCCCGCATCCGCGGCAGCAGGATTCGGTTTCCGCCTCCTGCTGGGTTTCCCAAGCGATCTGGGTCAGCGTCTGCTGCGCACCGGACTCCTCTACCGCGCCCGAGGCGTGCAACTCGTTCGGCACATCGGGCGGAGAGTCGGCCGACGACTGACGAGCCACAAATGCTGCGCCCAGGAAGACGATCAGCAAACCATGCTTGCACCACCAAGCTTCCATGCCTGACTCCAATCTTAACTTGAGGTACACCGTGAAACGACATGAGAAAACCCGTCGATTTCTTTCCCGACGGTCGCTTTTTCCCTTCGTCGTCTTTGCGAGTCACGGCGGTTCAAGCGATTCGTCGCGAAGCGACTCCGGGTTTCGCCGTTGGGAGCGGACGTATCGATTGGGTCGACCCTGCCGCCTGACGCAATCCGGCCGGCAATTAAGGACTCGAAACGCATGGTTTTGATACTCACGTCCGAATCAGCGGGTGGTGACGCTGGCACCGGTGTGAGTCTTGGGAACGCCGCGTGAAACGTCCTTGAGAGCCGTTCTTTTCTTGAGCCCAGGCGTTCACGGCGGCAGGCTCGCGCGTATCGCTTCCAGCAACTCCTTTCAGCGGCTTCAGGGGAACCGGCCGCGTTTGTCCGAGATTCATGCAACAGGGCTTCGAGAAGGAGAATTCCAGCTTCGCTCACACCCCGCCCCTCTCCCGGCCGACGGGAGAGGGGAGATATCGCGCGCGGACTCGGGCTCGGGGCGAAGCGAATCACGAAGTGCCCCGTCCTGAAACGAGGTTGCGGACTCCACGTCTCAAAACCGAAGTCCTGATCCCCGCCCCTCTCTCAATACTCCCTCCGATGCACCCTCGCCTGGACGCGGCCGGGGAGACCTTGGATTCGCAGGAAGCCTTCGGCGTCGGTCTGGTTGTAGCTGCCGCCGCCTTCCATGGTGGCGATGCCCTCGTCGTAGAGGCTGTAGGGGCTGGTGCGGCTGTCGACAGAGAGGTTGCCCTTGTAGAGCTTGAGCTTCACCTCGCCGGTCACCGGCTTCTGGGCCTGGCGCATGAAGGCCATCAGGGCGTCCATCTTGGCGTGGTACCAGAAGCCGTAGTAGACCAGTTCGGCCACTTCGGGCGCAAGGCGGTCGCGGAGATGCATCAGGTCGCGGTCCATCGTCAATTGCTCCAACAAGCGGTGGGCCTCGTAGAGGATCGTCATGCCGGGCGATTCGTAGACGCCGCGGCTCTTCATGCCCACAAAGCGGTTCTCGACCATGTCGACCCGGCCCACCCCGTTGCGCCCGCCGATCTGGTTGAGTTCGCTCACGATCTCGAACGGCCCCATGGCCTTGCCGTTGACGCGGACGGGCACGCCCGACTCGAAGGCCACGCT
>CAZFKF010000266.1:0-6645 GCA_964518805.1 uncultured Planctomycetaceae bacterium
GGATCGCCCGCCGCAGCGGCCAAGAAACCGGCCGTGTCGTTGTCCGTGGCCGCAGGCGCTTCAAGACCGGCCGGCCCGGCGATCATGCCCAGCGGTTTGCCGCTGAAGCCGATCGTGTCCACGCCGCGGGCCGCGGCCGTCACGGCCATCGCGGCCAGTCCTTGGGCCCCGCTGGTGGCCATCGCCGGCCAGAAGCAGATTGTCCTGTATCACGCCGATTCCGCACAGTTGCTCGGCGTTCTACCGTTTCCCGAAGGGGTTCCGTACGTGTTGAGATTCAGCCGTTCCGGGGCCCTCCTGCTGGCCGGAGGCGGGCAGAACGCCAAACGCGGCCTGGCGGCCGTGTACGACGTGCGCAGCGGCAAGCGGCTGTTCGAGGTCGGCGACGAGTTGGATGTCGTGCTGGCGGCCGACATTTCGCCCGATCACGCTCGCGTCGCACTGGGCGGACCCGAGAAGATCGTCCGCGTCTTCTCCGCGGCCGATGGCAGCCAGCTCTACGAGATCCGCAAGCACACCGATTGGATCTACGCCGCCGAGTTCAGCCCCGACGGCGTGCTCCTGGCCACGGCCGACCGCGGCGGGGGCCTCCAGGTTTGGGAGGCCGAGACCGGGCGCGAGTTCCACAACCTGGAAGGCCACAAGGGGGCGGTGACCGCGGTCAGCTTCCGCTTCGACTCCAATGTGCTTGCTTCCGGCAGCGAGGACGGCACGATCCGCCTCTGGGGCATGGAGAACGGCCAACCACTCAAGACCTGGAACGCCCACGGCGAGGGTGGGGTGACCTGGCTCGACTCCACCCACGACGGACGCATCGTCTCCTGCGGCCGCGATCGGCTCGTGAAACTCTGGCAGCCCGATGGCGCGGCAATCCGTTCGCTGGAGCCGATGAAGGAACTGGTCACGCGGGCCGTATTGACGCACGATGCGGGGCGCGTGGTGGCGGGCGACTGGTCCGGCGAGGTCCGCATGTCCAACGCCGCCGACGGAAAACCCGTGGCCACGCTCAAAGCCAATCCGGGCAGTTGACACACGCCCGCGGACGTTTTCTACTTAAGGCTTGCCAGGGCGTCAGCTTTGTTCACACCACCCGTCCGGGTAGCACGGCGGGCTTCCAGCCTCTCTTTTCCCGCGACCGAATGGAAGTCTGTCCCGCGCAATCCGGCGACCGATCGTTTCGCGGCGTCCCGGCGCCAACTGTTCACTCTAGGAGACTGGCCATGAAGAAAGCGGTGATTTGTCTGGTGTTGCTTGCGTTGGCGGTGGCATGGCTAGGCCGAGGCGCTGCGCCGGCCTATGCGGTGAAGGGTTTCCACGACGCGTTCGTTGCCGCGTACGTCAAAGCCGACAGCGAGGATGCCAAGGACAAGGCGTTCGCCGCCGCGGTCGAAAAGGCGAAGTGCAACATCTGCCACCAAGGCAAGGTCAAGAAGAACCGCAACGACTACGGCAAGGCCCTGGCCAGTCTGATCGAGAAGACCGACGCCGACGACAAGGAGAAGATCCTGGCGGCGCTGAAGAAGGTCGAGGCCAAGCACGTCGATCCGAAGGACGAGAAATCGCCCACGTTCGGGGAACGGATCAAGGCCGGCAAGCTGCCGGTCGAACTGAAGAAGTAACTCCCGCCCAGGGATCGCGCGGGCGATTCTTTTTTGCGGAGGAGCGGACGCATGGACCTTTCCAGGCGGCGATGGCTGGCCATGGCTTCGGCGATGGGAGCATGCGCGGCGGTTGGGGCCGCGCGCCGCCAGACGCCCGGAGACGACCGGATCGAGGGTGGAGGATCAGAGAGCGGTAACCCCATGACGATCAACAAGCAACTCTTCGGCAAGACCCACGACGGCAAGGGGGTCGATCTTTTCACCTTGACCAACGCCGCCGGGATGAAGGTCCGGGTCATGACCTACGGGGCCACGCTCGTCGGGGTCGACGTTCCCGACCGCGCCGGCCATCGGGAAAACGTGACGCTGCACCTCGATTCGTTCGCGGAGTACGAGTCGGGCCATCCGTGTTTCGGCTCGACTTGCGGCCGGTACGCCAACCGGATTGCCAAAGGCCGGTTCACCCTCGACGGCGTCGAATACGAACTGGCGACCAACAACGGACCCAATCACCTCCACGGCGGCAAGGTGGGGTTCGACAAGGTGATCTGGAAGGCTGGCGTCGAGCAGCGGACCGGCTCGGTGGGCGTCCAGTTCTCCTACGTCAGCCGCGAAGGCGAGGAAGGCTATCCCGGCACGCTCAACTCCACGGTGACGTATACGCTCACCGCCGACAATCAACTGAAGATCGAATACACCGCCGAGACCGATCGGCCCACCGTCATCAACCTCACCAATCACGCCTATTGGAATCTGGCCGGAGCGGGCAATATCCTCAAACACGAGTTGACGATCAACGCCGATCGTTACCTCCCGGTCGACGAGACGCAGATTCCTTTGGGGGAACTCCGGCCGGTGGAGGGCGGGCCGATGGATTTCCGGAAGCCCATGGCCGTCGGATCGCGCATCGCCCAAGTGCCCGGCGGCTACGATCACTGCTACGTGCTCAACAAGCCCGTCCGGGGGCAACTGACGCTGGCCGCCCGGGTGTTCGATCCTTCCAGCGGCCGCGTGATGGAGGTGCATACGACCGAGCCGGGAGTGCAACTCTACACGGCCAACGGGCTGGAACTCTCGAAGCCCAGCGGCGCGCACTACAGCAAGCACGAGGGGCTGTGCCTGGAGACGCAGCACTTCCCCGACTCGCCCAATCAGCCGCGGTTCCCCTCGACCTCGCTCCGCCCGGGCCAGGTCTACAAGCAATTGACCGTACACAAGTTCAGCGTGGCGAAATAAGTTGTAGGGCGGACGGAGCGGAGCGACGCCCGCCGGATTACCACGCAATGTTCGGCGGGCGTCGCTTCGCTCTACGTTGTTGTGCTGCTGCGTCTAACACACGGCACATGAGGAGGTCATCATGATGCGATCGCGCCTTGTCGTCCTTGGGGCTTGGGGCACTCTGCTGGTGGCCGTGGCGCGGTCCGCCGCGGCCGCCGATCCGCCGCGGCCGAACATTCTCATGGTCCACGCGCACGACTTGGGTCAGTTTTTGCACTGTTACGGCGTGGCAACGGTGCGGACGCCGAACCTCGACGCGTTAGCCTCGGACGGCGTGCGATTCTCGCGCAGCTTCTGCACGAATCCCGGATGCAGTCCCTCGCGGGCATCGATCTTCACCGGGCGCTGGCCGCACTCCAACGGCGTGATGGGGCTGTGCCACGCCAATTTCGCCTGGGACCTCAACCCCGGCGAGCGGCACCTGGCCCAAATCCTCCACGAAGGCGGCTACGCGACCACGGCCGTCGGCGTGATCCACGAGACGTCTTCCGGCTTCAAACGGTGCGGGTACGAGCGTCACATCCCGCAGGCCTCGGCCGTGCTGGCTACGGACGCCGCGATCCGAGTGCTGCGCGAGCATGCAGGCAAGCCCTCGCGGCCGTTCTTCTTGTGCGTCGGCTTCATCGAGCCGCACCGCCTGCCCTACCGCGAGCCGGCGTGGCCCGGCGCGCTGCCCAACGACAATAGCTTCCCCGGCCCGGCCCTCAAGCCCGACGGTTCCCTCGGCGTCCAAGTGCCCGGCTACCTCCGCGACACGGCAGGGACGCGGAGGGAACTGGCGGGCCTGCAAGGCGCCGTACACCACGTCGATGCGCAAGTCGGCCGCCTGTTGGCCGCGCTCAAGGAGTCCGGCCTGGCGTCCAACACACTCGTGATCTTCACCACGGACCACGGCATCGCCATGCCGCGGGCGAAGTGCGGACTGTACGAGCCGGGCGTTCAGGTGGCCTTCATGCTCCGCTTGCCCAGCCGCAAAGGTTGGCACGGCGGCCAGGTCCAGCAGGACATGATTTCCAACATCGACTACCTGCCGACGATCCTGGACCTGGTGGGCCTGCCGATCCCGGCCAACGTGCAGGGCCGGTCGTTCGCCCCGCTCTTGGACGGCAAGCCCTACCAGCCTCGCCACGAGATCTTCTCGGAGCTGACGTACCACGACTACTACGACCCGCGGCGGGCGATCCGCACCGAGACGCACAAGCTGATCGTCAACTTCACCACCGCGCCCGCCTTCATGGATCCCTCGCAGTGCTGGCGTCCGCTGTCCGACACCACGGCGCCGGCCAATCATGCCGTGGCCTATCATCCGCACGTCGAGTTGTTCGACCTGGCCAAAGACCCCTGGGAACTGAACGACGTGGCCCAGCGGCCCGAGTACGCCGCGGTCCGGACCGACCTGCTCAAGCGTCTGCACCGGCATCTGGTCGCAACCAAGGACCCCATCCTCCAAGGCGCCGTGACCTCGCCCCAGCACCGGCGCTCTGCCGAGATCCTGGAGAAGGCCGGTTCCGACTGACGCGCCGGCAGTCTCCGCGTCAGCGTCCTCGGATCGGCGTCACCAGGTCCGCCATGCTCTCGCGCAGCCGGCGAAGTTCTTCTTCCTGCCGCGGGCTGAAGTGGCCGGCGCGTTGGCCGAGGGTGTCCATCCAGGTGACCAGCGCGGCCCGATCGTCAGCCGACAACTTGACGTCGTGGTGGCCGGCCTGGAGGAGTCGGAGCACGGGGTTGCTTCGGGCCTCGCACTGGCCGGCGATCGAGCGCTGTTCGCGGTAGCGGGCAACGACGGTGTCCTTCAGGCTGGGCGAACCGTAACCGACCAAGGCGTTATAGGACTTCGCCGCCGTGAGATCGAATTCTGCGTCCTTGCCGCCGGGGCGGTGGCAACTCACGCACTGCCGATCGAGCACCGGTTGCACCAGCGCGGCGTAGTCCAAGGGCCACGAGCCTTTCGGGCCCGGGGTGAGCCGCGACGGCTCGCGACGGGCCGCCAACGCGGCGGCGTTGCCCGGCGCGGTGTTGCGAGGCTCGTGGCAGCCGATGCAGGTGGCGGTCTGGCCGGGCTGCAAATAGGTGCCGCTTCGCATGGTCTGCACGGCCATGCCTTCGGCATCGAGGGCCTGGAAGAAAACCGTCACGCCCGACGGAACGCGGAATAGCGCCGAACCGTCGGCCTCGACCGGCGCCGTGCCGAGCACGAACCGGCCGCTGTCGTGGGTCGTCAGGCCGATCGACGGGGAGTCCATGGTCGGGTGCGTCTTCACCGGCATGCCCACGACGCGGATCTGCTTGATCGTTCCCCGCGGCACCGATTCCAGCCCTTGGTAGACGTCCAGCACCAGCATCCGCGCCTCTTGAGGCCCGTCGAGATTCGGCTCGGGGCTGATCTGCTGCGGCCGGGGGCGCGGGCGCAGGGGCAGAGGATACTGGCTGCCGATCGCCGGATCGCGGTAGATCAGTTCCAGGTTGCCCGATGCGTCGTACAGATACAGCCCCATCGCGGCCGCGTCGTTCGTTTCGCCCTGGAACTTGAGCGGCCGATCACTCCACGCGGTCAGGAAGAACTGCTCCGAGAGCGGATACGGATTGGCGTAATAGGTGGCCGGGGCGCCCTCGCTTTCAGGGAAGGGGACCTCGGGCGTGAGACGCGTCAGGGCCGCCGGTACGTCGGCCCCCAGGCTTGGATCCAAGAGCACCAGGCTCCCCGCGGTGATCGAGTGGTGACCCGAGGCGGTCATCACCAGCTTGCGCGAACCGGGGATTGCTCGGGCCTCGAAGCAGCATTCCGGATCGCGGGTGAAATTGCCGAAGACGGCCTGCGCGCCGGTGCCGTCGGGCATCGTGGCCCACAGGCCCATCGCGTTCTGGCCGTAGCGGTCGACATAATCCCAGCGGGAATACAGGATCCGCCCCTCGTGATCCACGCTCGGCGTCCACTCGAACATCTCGAACGCCGAGATCGGCCGCAGGTCGCCGCCGTCCTTGTCCATGGTGTGCAGCGTGTAGACCGCGCACGGCCGCTCGGGCCCGCCGCCGCAGCGCACGTAGCTTTCGGGCAATGCGGCGTGGGTCAAGCTCGCCATGGCGGTCTCGCGGTTGCACTGGGTGGCCTGGCCGCGCCGCGTCGAACAGAACACGATCTGGCCGTTGGGCAGATAACGGCCGTCGAAATCGTTGTATTTGCCCCGCGTGAGTTGGCGCAGGCCCGTCCCGTCGACGTTGATCTCAAACAGGTGATAGAACGAATCCCCCGGCAGACGCGACTTGTCGAGCTTGTCGTTCCACTCGCTCAGGCCCGGGTAGTGGCGGCAATAGGCGAACAGCACGCGGCGGCCGTCGTAGGAGATGTCGGGGCGGAGCACATTGCCCGGGGCGAAGCCCGGCGTGAGGCAACGCACGCGGGCCCGCTCGGTCCGGAAATCCTCCAGCACGTACAGCCCTCCGCCGGGCTGCGACCACCAGCCCAAGTACTGGTCGGACATGTGCGACCACTTGCCCGGCGCTCCCCTGACGAAGACGAGATCCTTGAAATCCAGGAGCGGATTCGCCAAGGCCATGCGCCGCACGGCCCCATGGGCATCGAGCCAGAGTTGGCGACGGGCCTCGTGCGCGGCGCTCGTCCCCAACGCATTGGCCGCAGCCGCCGCACGGCGCAGCGCCGCCTCCTCGGCGTCGATCTTCGCGCCGAGCGATTTCACGTTGCGGGCCAGCATCGCCCCGCGACGCAGGACGCGTTCCAGGGCGTCGCGGGGCTCGGCGAGCGTCGCCT
>CAZFKF010000267.1:0-6639 GCA_964518805.1 uncultured Planctomycetaceae bacterium
GGTCGATCATCCAGAGGCAAGCTTGAAGAAGTCGGGGTGATAGTACCCTAATCCGCGACGGTTCTTAATCCCGTGGCGTTTCAGCTCTGGAACGTAATGCGTCGTGAAGTTGCTTTCCGAGTCGATCCCAAGCCGGCGGCAAATCTGCGAACCGGTCAATCCTTCGCCGGCCCGGGATGCTTCGCAGATAAGGTTGTACGCGTCCTGCTGGGCCTCGGTCAACGGACTCGTGGGCGTCGACGCTCCCAAGCCACCGCGGAATAGTCTCTCGTTCAGTCCCAAGCTAGCCTCCAGGCTGGCTTGATTTGTCGCCTTCGATTCGGGGGTGCCGGTCGTCAATTGTTCCCTCACCCGGTCCAAAATGACATTTAGATTTGGAACACTGACGCTCTTGCTCTTGTCGCTCGGCATGATCTCCAATCCTTTCCTCGGGCCGCTCTCCCGACCGGTCGGGCGATTGGAGATTTCCCTACCGGCCGGGAGAACGCTTGGCCGGCGCCCGTCGGCAATCCGGCCTTCCCGATGCTCGTGAATCCTACTTCGTTTCCTCGGTCCCGAAAAGCCACTTTCGCACGTGATCGACCACAACCAACAGCCGCTCGTCGGAGATTCGCTCGCGATACTGGCCGGCCATTGTGCCATCGACGTGGCCCATCAGGGCATCGACAGCAACCTGGTCTTTCGTCTCGCCGGCAACGGTCTCGAATGTGTGGCGCATGGCGTAGAAGGATAGCCCCGCCCGCTTGATGCCGAGCTTGTTCATGTGAACATCAAGACACGCGCCGATGTGGTCGGTGGGATTCCCGTTCTTCGTAAGTCTGACGTATGGCTGTCGAAAGCGTCGAGTGAGGAACACAAGGCCAGAATGGGCGTTGTTCCTGGGCTCCGGCCTCCTCGAAAGAACATCGCGAAGGGCCTGCGTCGTCTCAGGCCAGAGTGGGCACCGACGAGGGATTCCCGTCTTGGGCCGCGGAAAGTCGATCCACCCGCCAACCAAGTCCAGACTCGAAAGGGAAAGGGTTGCAATGTCGTTGTTGCCGTACCCGCAATTGATTCCCAGTAGGACCATCGCCCGCAGTTCCGGCTTGACCGAATCGAGTAGCCTCCTCAACTCGTCCGGCTGAAACATCCGGAGCCCATGCTCTTGCCGAACCTTCTGGCGATGCTTTCGCAGGACCACTTCCGAAGGCGCGCGAAAATCTGGACCGAACCGGACGGGCTTGTCGACCAGGCCGCAATCAAAGGCATAGCGGAAGAAAGATCGCGTCTTGCTGATCTCTGTACGACGAGCCACTACGCCGAGCGTCTTGGCCATATCGGCGGCCAGCCGAGCGAAGTCATCGGGACCAAGGAACTCGACCACCGCCCCGCGGCCGAAAACCTTGGCTATGCGGTTTGCGGTGTAGAGAAGGTCGTTCATGTAGCGGGCTGATCGCTCGCCCTTGTCGATAAGCAGCTTCTTTGCCGTGAGGTACTTGTTCAATAGCTCACGGACCGTAAGCCGAGACTTCTCGCCTTCTGCCGGCGGCTTCTGTCCGGAAAGTAAGTAGTCCCGTTGCTTCAACCACAAGTCGAGGGCCTTTACGCCGTCTGGATCGTCGGCCACCTTGCCGAAGTACGCGAACCGACCGCGCACTTTTTTCGCCCATCGGCCGCTGGCGTGAGGAAATAGAGGAAAGTCTTCGCGAGGCTTCGCGGGCTTGGAGAGTGCCCGCCGCTTGGTAGAATGGCTCATGGCCTAACCTCCCATACAGGTTGGACCCGCCGCCTCGGAGAGTTACCCGCTCTCGCGAGGCATGTTTTTTGGGCCGGCGGGTGTCAAACCGGGTGTCATAGGCCATTATCCCGAGAACCGACGAATCGTCAAGTGCCTGCAATTAAACAACTTGTGGCAAGCATTTTGGTCTTGTGGGCTCGAAGGACTTGTATGTGAGGATGAATTCCTGGTGGCCGAGTTGCTCGGAGCAACTTGCTCGGCCGCCGGCCACATCCAAAACGAGGCCGTTGATCTCGCGCCCCACGTCGTCCAGAGAGGCTCGGCCTTCAAGAATTCGGCCGGCGTCGACGTCCATGTCCTCGCGCATGCGGCGGAACGTGTCCGGATTGGCACAGATCTTGATGACCGGCGAAATCGCCGATCCGACCACCGATCCGCGGCCCGTAGTGAAGAGCGTGACGTGCGCGCCGCAGGCGATCAGTTCCACAATCTCGGCGTTGTCGGAGATGTTGGGAAAGCCGAAACGGACCTCGCCGTCGGGCACCACGTCGAGCAGGTAGAGGCCGCCGCGCGGCGGCACGTCGCCCGGCTTGATCAGGCCGGCGATCGGCGATCGGCCGCTCTTGCTATAGGCGCCAAGCGACTTCTCCTCAATCGTCGTCAGACCGCCGTCGGCATTGCCCGGGGCGAAGCTGCTGTGGCCGAGGATGCGGTAGTAGCGGGCAGCCTTTTCCACGCTGGCGATCACCTCGCGTCCGAGCGTTTCGCTCGTGCACCGCTCGGCCATGAAGTGCTCGCAGCCGATCAACTCTCCGGTTTCCTCGAAGATCGCGGTGGCGCCCGCCTCGACCAGCAGATCAAACGCCCGGCCGGTTGCCGGATTGGCCGTCAGTCCGCTCGTGGCGTCGGACCCGCCGCAGATCGTGCCCACGACCAACTCGGAGATTTCCATGGGCACGCGCGGGCATGTGGCTAATTGCTCCCGCGCCTGTTCGACCCATCGCCGGCCGGCTTCGATCGTGGGCCGCGTGCCGCCCGATTCCTGGATCACCAGGGTTTTGACCGGGCGGCCCGTGCTGCGGATCGCGGCCTCCAGCCCTCGCCGATCGAAGCTCTCCCAGCCCAGCGACACGAGGAGCACGCCGCCGACGTTCGGATGCGTGCAGAGTTGTCTCATGATCCGGGCCGCATAGGCATTGGGGAAACAGCCCGGAAAGCCGATCAGATGCACGCCATGTTCGCGAAACGGCGAAGCGATCTCGCTTGCCACATGGTGGGCGCACTCCACCAAGTAAGTCACGGCCAGGACGTTGCGAATCCCCTTGCGTCCGTCCGATCTCAAGTATCCTTGCATGTGCAGCCTCCGCGTCACGGCCGACCAGCACGCCATTCTATCCAAGGCGAACCGCAGCGAGAAGTCGCAGGAAGAAGGGGCGTGACGCGAAGCGAAAACGAAGGGGGGACGCGGAGGAGCCTCGTCATCTCCGCGCCCCCGGTTTGTCGGGCCGCGTCCGCGCCCTAGGGGCGCGGTTTGAAGACCACGGTGGCCAGCGGCGGCAGGACCACCTTGATCGTCGCGGGGAGATTGTGGCGGGGCTCTTCGACCGCCTGCACGCCGGGGAAGTTGCCCAGATTCGTGCCGCCGTAATACGTCGAGTCGCTGTTGAAGATCTCGTTGTACCAGGCGAGTTTGGGGACTCCCAGGCGGTGGTTCATGCGCGGCACGGGCGTGAAATTGCAGCAGACCACGAGGAAGTCATCCGGGTCGCGCGAGCGCCGCACATAGCTCAGCGTGCTCTCCTCGAAGTTATGGCAGTCGATCCAGGAGAACCCTTGGCCGTCGAAATCGAGTTGGTGTAACGCCTTCTCGCGCTGCAACAACTGGTTCAGGTCTGCGACGCACTTCTGCACCCCGCGATGCGTGTCCCACTGGAGCAGATCCCACTGGAGGCTGCGGTCGAAATCCCATTCGTTCCACTGCCCGAACTCGCTCCCCATGAAGAGCAACTTCTTGCCAGGATGCGTCCACATGTAGCTGTAGAGGAGCCGTAGATTGGCGAACTTCTGCCACAGATCGCCCGGCATCTGATCCAGCAGCGAGCCCTTGCCGTGCACCACCTCGTCGTGCGACAGCGGCAGGACGAAGTTCTCGTGGAAAGCGTAGATCAGGCTGAACGTGAGTTCGTCGTGGTGATACTTGCGGTGGATGGGATCGTGCCGCATGTAGGTGCGGGTGTCGTTCATCCAACCCATGTTCCACTTGAGGCTGAAGCCCAGTCCGCCCAGATAGGTCGGCTTGGAGACGCCCGTCCAGGCCGTCGATTCCTCGGCGATCGTCAATACGCCCGGGTATTGCAGATGGCACTGCTCGTTCAGTTCCTTGATGAACGCGATGGCCTTGAGGTTCTCGCGCCCGCCGAATTCGTTGGGGATCCACTCCCCCTCACGGCGGCTGTAATCCAGGTACAGCATCGACGCGACGGCGTCCACGCGCAGCCCGTCGATGTGGTACTTGTCGAGCCAGAAGAGGGCATTGGACACCAGGAAGTTGCGGACCTCGTGGCGGCCGTAGTTGAAGACCAGTGTTCCCCAGTCGCGATGCTCGCCCTGGCGCGGGTCGGCATGCTCGTACAACGCTGTGCCGTCGAATTCACGCAATCCGTGGCCGTCGCGGGGGAAGTGGGCCGGCACCCAGTCGAGGATCACCCCGATCCCATTCTGGTGACAGAGATCGACGAGGTGCATGAAATCGTGCGGCGTGCCGTAGCGGGCCGTGACGGCGAAGTGGCCCACGGCCTGGTAGCCCCAGCTTGCCGAGAGCGGATGCTCGCTGATCGGCAGCAGCTCGATGTGCGTGTAGCCCATCTCTTTCACGTAGTCGACGAGATCCTGGGCTAATTCGTTGAAGCTGAGCCAGCGGTTCGGGTCGTCGCCGGGCCGACGCCAGCTTCCCAGGTGGACTTCGTAGAACGACAGGGGCTGCTCCAGCCAATTGACGTTCCGCCGTCGGATTCTCCAGGCGTCATCCTGCCAATGGTAGCGGCTCAAGTCGACGACCCGCGAGGCGGTTCGGGGCGGACACTCGGCGGCGAACCCGACCGGGTCCGACTTCTCGAATACGTGGTCGCCGCGCCGCACGCAGAACTTGTACAGCGTCCCTTCGCCGAGCCCCGGAACAAACAGTTCCCAGAAACCGCTGGGAATATGTTTGCGCATCGGGTGCCGGCGCACGTCCCAACTGTTGAAGTCGCCGACCACGCTGATGCCGTTGGCGTTCGGTGCCCAGACGGCGAAATTCACCCCTTGGACGCCATCGACGGTGCGCAAGTGGGCTCCCAGTTTATCGTACAGCCGCCAGTGGCGACCTTCGTTCAGCAAGTGCAGATCGTAATCGCTCAGCAGGTGCGGGAAGCTATAGGGATCGTGCATGGTAGACTTCTTTCCTCCCTCCTCGGCTACCCGGAGGAGATACCGCGCGCCCGCATCCCCCTCGCCGACCGGGCAAATCGCTTCGTAGAACCCTGCCGGATGGATGCGGCGCATGGGCCGCGGCAGGCCCTCGTGGGCGGGGTCAACCACCCACGCCTGCGACGACTGCGGCAGGAAGGCCCGAATGGCCAACGCCCGCCGACCCGAATCGTTTACTTCGTGGGGCCCCAGCAGCTCGAATGGGTTCTCGTACCGTCCTTCAACCAGTTGTCCGACTTTGTCCAGGGGAACCGTCGTTCGCACGCCATCCTCCTTGCAGTGCCTGAATCCTTAGCCGATTGCAGTTGCAGTTCAACGGGCCGTGCCGGCTGTACGGCGCAGTGTCAGCGACGCGATCCGCCCAAGGCAGTATTGTAGCCCGCGGCGGATCGAAAACCACTTCTTTGGCTGGCTCGCCGGGCGGGCAGGGCTAGCCGGACTCGTCCGACGCGGGGATCTGCGTCGGGAAACGGCGGCATTTGCCGTGTTCGAGCCAACCTTGTGAGGGGAATCAAAACGGTAGGTACGACAGTCGACTCGGTGATACTGCATTGCGCGATCCACACGTTGCCACAAATCGAGATCCTTGATCGGCACCATCTGGCCGAATCGCTCCCATCGCCACCCGTTGGTCCGCCATTCGGCCAACCCGTGGCGAATCCCCTCGCGAATGTAAGTGCATGCCGTCATGAGCGTTACGCGAGACGGCTCTTCCAGGGACTCCAGCCCGCGGACGACGCTCAGCAATTCGAGCCGTTCGCCGCGTACGGTCGGTTCGACGTCTTCGGCCACCAGACGCTGCGCGCTGTCCAGGCGGCGTAAGACAAACCGCCATCGGCCGGCCGTTTCGCCCGATCGGCAATCAGAGAAGAGAAGGTACTTCGGTTCCGTACCGTTCATTCCCGCAGTTGCATCCGATCGTGTTTCCACAAGACTCATGACGATCGCCACGGCCGTATTCCAGGAGAATCCTTACGCCGAGTCCGTGGCGACACGATGGAACAATCACGGGCGTCCAGTCCCAGGTTTGCCTATCGGCAACGACAGCTCAGAGTCGCTAGATTATCCAGCCGGTTTGCCCGAAGCCGATCCTGCGCCAGGTCGGATCGTATCGAAGATGCGCATCGGTCGAGCGACACAACAGGCGGAACGTCCCATCTCACCCTCGCGGATGCTTCACGGGACACGAGACTCTGCGGGAATTCTCAGATACTACAGAGACCGAGGCTGAAGTCGCGGTTCCACTCTCCGACAAGGGCGAGTCTCAGGAAGACCCGATCGCATCGGCCCGAGGCGAAGCGGCCTCCGGCAGATGTAGGGCGATAAGCCGCGTCAACTCATGGATGTCGATGGGCTTCGTCAGATGTCCGTTGCAGCCGGCGCCAAGGCATTTCTCGCGGTCCTCCGGCATGGCATGCGCGGTCAGTGCGAGGATGGGGCCTGTGAACCCCTGG
>CAZFKF010000268.1:0-6619 GCA_964518805.1 uncultured Planctomycetaceae bacterium
CTGGATCCTGCCCGGGGCTTGCGCGAAGGCAACTCCACGGCCGCCCGGCGATTCCCCATGCTCAAGCAACTGGGTTCCTATTCGCTCCGCTCGGCGACCCAGCTTTTCGACGGGCCCTGGTCGTTTTCCGCCTTGGGCTGCCGCGATAACGGCGATTTTCGAGTCCCCCATCTCTACACGGTGCCCACGACGGTCGACCCGGTGTATGCGCTCAACTACATCCAGGCCGTGGCGAAGATCTACTACGCATCGTTCCAGGCCGCCCTGTGGCCCCTGGACAAGGACGACGAGTTCATCAAGTGGAAATCGCGGTTTCCGCTGGTGCCCACGATACGCGATCGGGGTTATGACTTCATCGGAATGTACGGCTCGTTGTCTGGCTTCTGCAGTCTTGACGAGACCGACGTGCAGAACCGGGTCAACAGCCTCGTCGACCGCATCCAAGGAACGAACGGACAGACGAACTTCGCCGAACACATGAGGCACGACTTCTACGAGTTCTTTGGAGATGTCATCGACGCCCTGAACAACGAACTGAACGCCACCCCGCCGCCGCCGCCCGACGTTCAGGCCCAGTTGCAGCAAGAGATCAACGACCTCAAGGCCGAGCAAGCTCAACTCGAAGGCACGCTCAACTGACGTGGGCACGATGACGTTCGGCGAACTGGCGAAGCGGCTTTCGGTATGGACCAGCCGGGGAATCGTCTCGGCGGTGATCCTGGTCGCCGGGCTGGCGTTCGGAAGGCAAGTGCTCCAGTGGTGGGGAGGCCAGCGGCAAGCGTCGCCCGCGCCATCGCAGCTTGCTGTGGACCTGGGTTCGCTGGGCGACCCCGCACAGGAACACGTCCTCGAGTTCGGCCAGAACGCTTGGCGCATGTCGCGTCGGATGGTAATGGGCGACGAGCGGCTTGCGCTCCGCGAGCTTGAGGCCCAGTGCGTGCAGACGCTTCGCGCGAGCCGCGCGCCTGAAGGCGAACCGGATCCAAGGGAAAGGGCATTCCTGGATCGCATGGCCCAAGCCAAGCCGGTGCAGGAGGAGTCGGGCCGGTGGCGCTTGTTCGCCGTGGAATCAGCGTTCCCCATGGCGGTGGGCACGGCGTGGGACCACGGCATTGATCGTCCCCCAAATGATCGGATTGCCAAGCCTCGTCAGCGCGTGGTAACCTGGGGATTGGCGGTGCCGGCGGGGGACCACGCTTGGACCGTGTACGCTTTTTGCCTCGCGTCCCATGGGGGGGGCGTTCTGTCCGCCCCAGAGCTGCCGATTCCGCCGGGAGGTCGCAAAACCCTCGCCATTCGTGCCGCCGATGGCGGAGCTGTGGTGGCCATAAAGGGGCCTGATCGCCCTGGCCAATGGGGAGAGTTCTTCGACCGTTGGCTCGCGTCGCATGGGTACCAGACGACCGATGCCTGGCATCATCGCGGCGCGGTCCATTCGATTCGGGCCGTGCACGAGACGGGCGATTCGCTCGACGTGCTGCTGACTTCGCAGGGAGATGGCGAAATAACCGGACTCGTGCTCTTGACTCGTGGCCCACACAAAGGCAAGCAACCATGAAGGGCATCCACGGACTGATCTTGGCCATCGGGCTCGGCATCGCTGGCGCCTTGTTCAACTTCGCCTATCTGGCGCAACGTTCCAAGGACGTTGAGAAGGTGTCGTTCATCGGCGTCAAGGCCGACAAGGCGGTCGGCCTCGGCGAGTTGCTCACCGAAGACGCGGTCGAGCCGGTGGACATCCCGCGGCGATCAGTAGGAAGGCTCGAAGATTACGCCGTACTCTGGTCCGCGCGTCAGACCGTTTTCAACCGCGGCGTGGCCCGGCCGCTCGAGGGCGGGTCGTTACTCCTGCGGTCCGACCTTAAGACGCCGCCGCGGGAACTCGAATTCGGGAGGAATTTGGCGCCGGGGGTCGAAGAGCGGGCCATCGGCGTTCCCATCGATACCAGGAAGTTCGTCCCGTCGCTGATCCAGCCCGGCGATCAGGTCTCGTTCATCGTCTCCGCGTCGCGGCCGGGCTCGCCGACCCTGGCGGCCCCCAAGGCCGAGAAGGCCGCGCCGGCCGGCAAATCCGATTCCAAGCTGGCTCCGATCGCCCCCGCCGGTCCCGCGCCGGCGGGGGACGGCGTCGAGTTGTGCGGACCGTTCACGATCCTCGCCATCGGAAATCGGCTGGGGAGCTTCAACGTGATGCAAGCCGCCAAGGTCGCGCAGGCCCAGGAAAACGTGATGACCATTTCGGTCAAGATCGAAAACGGGCAGATGGATCCCAAAGCTGCCCGTCTGCTGCGCATCCTCGAACAGACCGGCTCGAAACCCCTGGCCTACCTGCTCCACCCGCGGTCCGAAAAACCCGAATAAGCCACGATGAAGATCTGGTACAACAAGATCAACGAGAGCCGGCGGTCCCTGATCGAAGTGGACGGGACGGAAGTCACGATCGGCCGTGACCCCGAGAACGCCGTGGTGCTGCAAAGCCCGCTGGTGTCGCGGCACCACGCCGTGGTGCGCATGACCAACGGCCAACTGCACCTGGAGAACGTGGGGCTCAATAGTTGCCTGGTGGGCGACGTCGAGGTGACCGGCAGCCAGACCGTGGCCTTCGAGCCGGGCACCAAGGTCCGCATCTGGCCGTTTACGCTCACCTTCGAGTCGGAGAAGGCGGCCACCATCACCCGGGCCGACCTCGAAAGCCACCTCCGCTCTATCATGGCCGATCTCGAACTGCGGATCCACCGCAAGCTGCTGGAGCGGCTTGACCTGTACGAGTTTGAGACGAACCGGGCCAGCGACACCGAGAGCATCCTCCTTTTGGAGAACAACATCGAGGATGTGTGCCGCGACCTGGCCGTCTTCAGCAAGAACAACGAGGCGCTGTTGGAGGAGATCACGGGCCTGGTGCTCCGCGACCACGTGATCAACCAGATCATCATGGACACCGCCCATGACGAGTTCTTCGACCTCGCGGCCCTCACGTCCAACGAATTCGACGTGCCGGCCACGCTCGTTCCGGAACGCGAAGCGGAGTTGCACGCCCTGTTGCAGTTCGTGCGCGAACGGCTGAGCTTCCAGGAATGCCGCGACGTGACGGAGCAAATTGCCCGGGTCGAGACCCGCTTCGCCGACATCTTCCCGCTCATCCGGCCGCACCTGCACCAAGAGCTGCGCAAGTATCTCATCCTGCGCACGCTCAAGAAGGACTTGAAGGACACGATTTTTGGTTTCGGGCCGTTGCAGGACTTGCTTCGCGCGCCGTCGGTGACGGAGATCATGGTCGTGGGCCGCGACCAGATCTACGTCGAACAGAACGGTCTGATCGAGAAATCCGGGCGGCGGTTCATTTCAGACAAGGTGACCGAATCGATCATCGAGCGGATCGTGGCCCAGGTGGGCCGGCGGATCGACAAGAGCCAGCCGCTGGTCGATGCCCGCCTGCCCGATGGCTCGCGCGTCAACGCCATCATTCCTCCGCTCGCGGTCAAGGGGCCGTGCCTCACGGTGCGCAAGTTCCCCTTGCAGCGGCTGACGATGGACGAGCTGATCGATTTGGGCAGCATCAGCAGGGCTGCGGCCACGTTCTTGCGGGCCTGCGTGGTCGATCGCCGCAACGTGCTGGTGAGCGGAGGCACGGGCACCGGCAAGACCACGCTTCTGAACGTGCTGTCGAGCTTCATCCCGTTCAAGGAACGGATCGTCACCATCGAAGACACGGTGGAATTGCGTCTCCACCAGGAACACGTGGTCACGCTGGAGACCAAGCCGCCCAACGTGGAGGGGGCGGGGGCCTACACGATCCGCGACCTGGTGAAGAACGCCCTGCGCATGCGGCCCGACCGGATCATTGTCGGCGAATGCCGCGGCCCCGAGGCCCTCGACATGGTCCAGGCCATGAACACCGGCCACGACGGCTCGATGACGACCGTGCACGCCAACAGCGCCCGGGAAGTGATCGAGCGACTGGAAGTGTTGATCCTCATGGCCGCCGATCTGCCCGTGGCGTCGATCCATCGGCAGTTGGTCTCGGCCATCGACGTGATCGTCCACATCAGCCGGATGCCCGGCGGACGCCGCGTGGTGACCCAAGTCTCCGAGGTGACACGCTACGATCCCGACGAAAAGCAGGTCGTCGTGCTCGACATTTTCAATTACCGCAACGGCATTTCGCTTCGGCCGACAGGATACTTGCCGTCGTTCATCGACTCGCTGGTCGACAAGGAACTTCTGGAGTTGGAATTCCTGTACGGCCGCGACTGGGAGAAGCCCACCGCGTTGCCGTCGCCGCCGCCAGCCGCGGGTCTGATTGGGCGGTAGGGGAAATCGCGGAGGGGAGGGGAGTGAAGGAGTAGGGGAGTCGAGGTGTGAAGGAGTAGCGGAGTCAAGGCGTGAACGAGTGGGGGGGAAGCGTGGTAGATGTGGAATGCCTTGTCTTGCGTCCCGGAGGGACGTTTGAGGACAGCCCAGCGATTCATCGCTGGGTCGACGGGGCCCAAGACGCGGTTTGTCCCGTAGGGACAACTGAGGTTCTCCCCTGGGGGACATCGCCATGGGGCATTCGTTCGCGAGCAGTCTCTACCATTGCACCTTCCGCACCAGGGGGCGACGGCGCCTCATCCCCAGAAGACGTTCCGGGAAGAATTCCTTGCGTTCTTGAAGAAGCACGGCGTTGAGTACGATGAACGGTAAATCTGGGGTTGAGGGAGTGAGAGGTCCATTGTCTCTGCGGGACAACGGACGTTTCTCGGTCCCTTGCCCCGGCGATGAATCGCCGGGCTATTCTCAGATGTCCCTCCGGGACAGCCTGCACGTTGTTACCCAGGTTAGTTTGCAGCCTTGTTGCAGCATGAGACGCCGCGCATGACCTCGGATCCTTACGTCTGGCTTGCCTGCTCCTTGATGGGGATGTCCCTGGCTGCGTTGGGGCTGTTCTGCGGCGGTCTGTTTTCGGGGCCGCTCAGTCTCGTCGAGCGCGATTTGGCCGAGAAACTCCGCCGGTTGCGCATGTCGACCAAGAAGCTCCGGCAGTACCTGGTGCTCTGGATGGCGGCGACGGCGCTGGTGTTCCTCGGGTTCTGGCTCGTGCTCGGCAATCTGGTCTTCGCCGTCTTGATCTCGATCCTGATCCTCCTCTCCCCGTGGTACCTGATCCGGCGGCTGGCCGAGCGGCGCCGCGTGAAGATCGAGGACCAGCTTGCCGACTCGATGGTCACGCTGGCCAACGCGGTTCGGGCGGGGCTGTCGCTGGCCCAATCCATGGAGATTCTTGCCGCCCAGTGCCCCAAGCCGATCAACGCCGAGTTCTTCCAAATCGCTGCGGAATACAAGCTCGGCAAGCCGTTGGATCGGACGCTTCTGGAAGCCAAGCAGCGGCTCAAGAGCGAGAACTTCGCCCTGTTCGCCGCGGCCCTGCTGGCCAGCCACGAAAGCGGCGGCCGGCTCAATGAAACCGTCGAGCGCATCGCCCAGTCGGTGCTGGAAATGCAGCGGCTGGAACGCAAAGTCCAGTCGGAAACGGCCCAGGCCCGCAAGTCGGCCATCTACATGGCCTTGGCTCCGGCGGTGATTCTGGTGGTCTACTACTTCGTCGATCCGGTCAACACCGCGATGCTCTTCACGCGCATCTTCGGCCAGGTGCTTCTGGCCATCGCGGTGACGATCAACCTCCTGGCATACTTCTGGGCACGAGCGATCCTGAATCCAGACATTTGATCCCATGGCTTTCGCGTGTTCGATATTTGCCGCTACAGCTCTTGCGGGGCCCGGCCTCCAAGTGCTGGCCAGCGCCGCCGTCGGGGGCGCGTTGCTGGTGTTCGCCTGGTGGGTCATTTCGGTGTTGCAAACCGAGGACCTCCAGCAGGGCGTCGAATGGCGCTACGACATCAGCCGGATCAACGAACTTCGCCGGGTGAGCCTCGGCTACCGCTTCTTCCAGCCCGCGATCCGGCTGCTGGGCAAGTTGAACCGCCTGAGTCTGCGCGAGGCCCTGCCTGAAATACAGCGACAGATTCAAGCCGCCGGGCTGCCGCGGTTCTGGCTTGCAGAAGAGTACCTCGCCTGGCTCGAATTGCTGGCCGCGTTCATCACGCCGCTCTACGTCTACCTCTTCGTCGCGATGTTCGACCTTTCCGGCCTGCTGCCGGCGATGGCCGCGTTTCTGCTGACAGTCTACGTCCTGCGGGTCCGCCTGGCCCACAAGGCCGCCCTGCGGCTTCGCACCATCAAACGCCGCATGCCGTTTCTGCTCGACCTGTTGACGCTCCTGATGGAAGCCGGTTCGACATTCCTCAACGCCCTGACCCAAGCCGTCGACGAGTTCCAGGGCCACCCGGTCGCCGAGGAATTCGGCCGCGTGCTCACCGACATGCGACTCGGCAAGACCCGCGCCGAAGCGTTCATCGCCATGCGCGAAAGGCTCAGCGATGGCGAAATCACGAGCATCATCGGATCGAGGCTGCAAGGCGAGGAACTGGGCACTCCCTTGGCGTAGATCTTCCGCACCCAGGCTGATGTGTTGCGGCTGAAACGGACGCAGCGGGCCGAAACCGTTGCCGGCGAAGCGAGCGTCAACATGCTGCTGCCCGCCGTTCTGGTGATGATGTCCACGGTGTTGGTTATCATCGGG
>CAZFKF010000269.1:0-6614 GCA_964518805.1 uncultured Planctomycetaceae bacterium
CCCCTGACCGATCCGCCGGCTGCCGACGACCCCCGGCAGGGCTTCGCCCACCGGCCTGCCCGCGTAGCCGCCTGGCCCCAACGCGTGCTAGCCGCCCAGCATCAGCAGTCCGGCCCCGTTGCGCACCCGCTGAACGATCAACTCCTGTTGCTGCTGCTTGAAGTAGCCGGCGTCCAGGTCGCCGATGATGAATACGTCGAACCTGCTAATCGTCTCCGCATCGTTGGGAATCGACTTCAGCTCGAAGTTCTCCATGTTGCTCCGCTTGAGGAAGACGTTGGGCCGGGTCTGGATCAGGGCGCAGAATTCCAGATCCGGATCCTTGGACAGGAACCGGTCGACGATGGCCCCGTATTCGCCGCGGAGCGTCCCCTCGATGTACAGCACGCGGATCCCGGGCTCGACCACCAGCGCGACCGCCGAACGGTGGTTGTTCTCGACGATCTTCTCTTCGGGAATCGGCGGACAGCGGACCGTATAGGTGTGGCGGCCCTTGACCGACGGGCGGAACTCGAACTCGACCTTCTGCGAGCCTTCCACGCCGTCGAGCGTCAATTCCTGCTCCTGGATCGGCTTCTCGTCCTCCTCCAGAACCACTTTGATCACGCGGCCCGCCAGGCCGATCCCCTCCACCAGCCCGACGATCTTGGCCTTATTGTTGATCATCAGTTGCGGCGGGCAGTCGATACCGGTCACCTGGATATCGCGATAGCTCAGGTTGTTGCGCAGGCTGGCCCCGACGCCCACCGTGTTGACGATCATTCCCAGTTTGCCGGCCACGTCCAGCGGGCTCTTGGCCGAGTTGTGGATCCCGTCGGAAACGAGGAACACCGCGGCCACCTCCTTCTTGGGCACCGCTTGCGAGGCGGCCATCAGCGCCCCGGAGAGCGACGTCGACTTGCCGTTCGGGCTGAGCGCCATCAGTTGCGCCGGCTCGTCCAACAAAGTGGCCCGGTCCGAGAACTCGAACAGGTGGAGCCGGAAATCGTCCTTGAGCTGGTCGCACCACTGTTCGACCTGCGTGCGAGCCTGATCGAACCGCGAGATCCCGCTGGCATCGTCTGTAATGCTCATCGAAGACGACGCGTCCAGCAGGAACACCAGCGACGGCTTCTCCAGCAACTCCTCGTGGTAGCTTAGGGTCGGCTTGAACAGAAGCAGAATCACGACCAGGATGGCCACGATCCGCAGCCAAAGCAACTTCTGCCACTGCCCGAACCTGAGCATCCCGAACGCCTTGCGATAGAACACCGCCGCCAACGCAGTCGCCGCCAACGCGACGAGCGCCATCGTGGTGATGCTATAGCCTTGTTCGAGTGTGATTTGAAACACAGGAGCGGGTTCGGGGGTCAGAGGTCAGAGGTCTGGGGCCCGGGGACAGGTTCTCCCCTCGCCCTTTGGGAGCGGGGCCGGGGGTAAGGGCATTCGGTGGCCGGCGAAGAGCCCACGCATGATCCTGCTTCCTGGTCTTCCGGGACGGCACTCTATCAACAATCCCCTCAACTGCGCGACTAGGTTTCAACCAACCTTGCTCCTCTACTCGCTTCTCTGCTCCGCTGCACCACTTCTTTTTTCTTCGCGGGTCTTCTTGCCAGGCTTCTTCTTCACCGGGGCTTTGCCCGCGCCGGCGGCCTTCTTCTTTCCTTCTTCCACGGCTGCCTCGCCGAGCTTGATCAGCTTGACGTACGTGAGCGCCTTGAGCGTGGTACCGGGCTCGCCCTTGTCGCGCTTGTGGATCATGAAGCGGATCGGCTCGTTCTCCTCGTCGGTGCGCGAACCGCTTTCCAACTCGCGGAACGGCTTGACGTAGAAGATCTCGGCTACCGGGGCGGTGATCTTGCGCCCGTCCTTGAGGGTGACGGTGTAGACGTATTTCCTGACGGGGTACGTGCGGCCGGTGTAGTATTTCTCGTCGAGGGCCAGTTCCTTGAACCGCCATTCCTTCTCGACCCATTCCTTTTCGACCTTGGCCTCGATCTGCTGGACAACGCGAAGCGGAATCTCGCGCTGGCGCTTCTCGGAACCGTCGTCGGCCGCGCCCTCGTCGCCGCCGCCGACCTGGCGCGAACTGTCTTCCATCTTCAGACGCTTGTCGCGCGTCATGTAGACGCTGCCCACGAAGACCTGGCCGTCGGACATCTCCAGATAGCCCGGGATTGCATCGTCGCGGGCCTGCTTGACCGCCCCAAAGGGGTTCAGGGCCTCCGGCTCTTCCCCGGCCTGCACTCGGCCGCAAACGGCCCAGGCCGTGCCCAGGGCGGCAGCAACGGCCAGAACCTTCCATCGCACACCACGCAGAATCGTGCCCACAGCATCACCTCTTTCGCTCGCGAAACGGAGGGAAGAGGCTGACCATACCTCTTCCTTGGGTTCCTCGGAGCTTCCGTTTACCCTGTCCATACCGTTGAGTATAGCGTCCCGCTCCTCTATCGGGGAGTTGTTGCCCCGCAACGACCGTGAAAACTATTGACGCGTCCCACCCAGCTTCGCCAAAATAGTGGTGGTGGGATAGTGTCGTGGGGGGAGTGCATCGCCAAGGCGGCATGACCTGCGCCGAACCGTCGGCCGTCACGGGGTGGATCGAACGGAGCAACGTGGGAGTGAATCTTCGACGTGTGGGATATCCGCCGAAAACCTCGGTAGATGGCACTGCAATGATGAAGCCCAACACTAACCTGTTCACCACGATGGGGAAATACGTTCTCGGGCAGCAGGAGAATCTCCTTACCCAGAGCCTGGCGGGCATCTTTAACAACTCGCCAGCGTTCCGGCGAGACTTTGGGAGGTTGCTCTCATCGAGACGCACCGGTGGCTCGGCTGTGGATCTCAAGGATACCTACGCCCGGACACAGAAACCATCGGACCTTCGTCACGCGAGGATCATTGTAGATGCAGAAATCTGCGAATCGCCGGACTCGGGCCCGTGCTACGTCATCGAAGCTAAGCTGGAGCAAGCTCTCGGCAAGAAGCAACTGGACAATTACGCAAAGTACCTGAAGACGCGCGCACGCAATGCGACGCTCGTCCTTCTGACCAAGTATGGCATTGACCCCGAGCTATCGCCATCCATGCCGAAGGGGACCATCTGGCTGACGTGGATGGAAGTCCGCGAGGTCTGCCGCAGACTCCAAGGGGCCAGCGCGAAGCTGCAAGCCTCGAACGTGGACCGGTTCCTCGCCAAGGAGTTCGCCGACATGCTCGATCAAAACGACGTTCCATCGGTCGATCCGATATCTGCCGGGCGATGGAAGAAGTTGCGGCTCTTCAACAAGCACGCTGCCGCGACAGGGGATTCCGATGTGAATTGGGACACGCTGGAAACGGTAACAACGGCTATTGCCCGTATGCGGGTGTTCGCTGATGCTGCATGGGAGGTGTTGACCGCGGAAGGATATAAACCACACGCACGCACCTACACGTGGTTTCCGAAGGAGACTGACGATTGGGAAGCGTATGCAACCGTCGAGGTCGGTTACGGGCGGCCTGCCAGGGGAAGCGTCTACTATCGATACATCGAACTTTCGTTGGACTGCTGCGATCTTGAACTCTTGGTTGTAGCAGGTTGGGGACTACGAAAGGACCATCGAGAACATGGCAGAGACTACTGGTTCGATCACATGAAAGAGTGGCCAGCGAAGGCGTCGCGCGAACTCTTTCGGCGGCCTTTGCGCGAGAGTCTGGACAAGATTCGGCCGGACTTGGACGCCGCGCTCAAGAAGTTCAAGAAGACGAAGTATTACCGGGCCAAGTAGCGGTCTTTCTCACGAGCAGGAACGAGAAAAGGGGCCGGATCAATCCAGAAATGTTGCCTGACGAGATTCAGCAGTTGGAGCCTGACGAGCTTTCAAGCGGCCATTATCGATCAGCGCGCGGACTGCTTGTGGAAGGCGTCCGCCCTCTTCAACGGGAACGCGAAGATGCCGTCAAAGGTATTCAAGCTGGGCTTGCTGACATTCAAGCCGGCCGGTTCCAGTCCTTGGAGGATGCCTTTGCCGACCTTCGCAGGGAATTGGGGATGAGTGAAGCCTGATGGCTGATGGCTTTTACGGAGGAACAACATGTAGGTTATGCTTCAGAGATCGTAGGGTGGGACAAGCGGAGCGCAGTCCCACCAACTACTACGTTCGCCGAATTCCTGGTGGGACTGCGCTAAAGCTTGTCCCACCCTACGTAGTGACGCGGAACTTACGGCTGAAAGCTGAGAGCGTTTTCGGGGGAACAGACCATGTCGCCTGCGGCGGAAGAGATCATCCAGCGATTGGATTCCACGCGGCAGAAGTGGTGGATCTTCACGCTGCTCTCGACCGCGGTGCTGGCGGTCTGCATTTCCTTCGGGATCCTGCTGGTGTTCATGCTGGCCGATTCGCTGCTGCGGCTTTCGCAGGCGCCGCTGGTGGCTCTTTTCGGGCTGTGGCTGGTGGTGACGGCCGGGCTGCTGGCCCTGGTCGGACGGCGTTTGGCGCGCAGCCAGCGGAGCCTGGAAGCGACCGCCCGGCGCGTGGAAGTGGAGTATCCCGAGCTGCGCAGCGAACTGATCAACCTGGTCCAGTTTGCCAACGATGAGAAGAACGGCGACCCGGCGTTCTGCGACGCGGCGATTCGGACGGCGGCCGAGAAGGTGGCGAGCGTGCGCTTCGATCAGGCCGCGACCCGGGAATCGCGCCTGGCCCGCTTCTTCTACTGCATGCAGACGCCGCGCGACATGGCCGAATCGTTGGGCCTGCTCGGCCTGCTGATCGTGTTGGCGATCGTCTGCCAGATGTTCATTCCCAGTTGGGGCTCGGCGGCCAACCGGCTCTTGAAGCCGTGGGACTTCGTCCCGGCGACGGGGTCGGTGCAGATTGTCGGCGTCGCGCCGGGCAACACCGAGGTGCTGGTCGGGGCGAGCCTGGAGATCTCGGCCGAGATCAAGAACCCCGAACAGACGGCCTTCAAGGCCGCGCTCTACGTGACACCCGATGGCGAGGCCGAGAACGCCGTCGCCATGACCGCCAACGAGGGCTTCACCCGCTACAAGGCCGCCCTGCCGTCGATCGTCAAGCCGGTCAAGTACCGGCTGGAGATCGGCGACTCGCAGACCGAGGTCTATTTCGTCAAGGTCCGCGAGAAGCCCTCGATCGCCGAGGTCGAGGTGACGCTCAACTACCCGCAATACCTGGGCCGGCAGCCCGAGACCATGACGCAGAAGGACGCCGACCTCGAAGCCCCGCAATACACCGTGGCCGACCTGAAGATCCATCCGCAGGCCGGGACCACGATCGCCGGCGGCTACGTGCAAATGGAGGGCCAGCAGTTCGCGGGCAGGATTGACGACGGCGGGCGAGTCCTGCTCGTCAAGCTGCCGATGCTCAAGGACTCGGCATTCCAGATCTTCATGACCAACGTGGCGGGGCAAGGCGATCCGAACCCCCGGGTCAACCGCATCCGCGTCCTGCCCGACAAATCGCCGACTGTGGAAATCCTGAAGCCGGCCCGGCAGGAATCGGCCGCGCCCGGGGCGAGCGTCCCGGTGATGATCCGGGCCAACGACGACCACGCCGTGGGCCGCGTGTGGCTGGAGATGAAGGTCAAGACGACGGACGTCGACGGGATCGCCCCCGAGGCGAAGCCGGCGGCGGCAAAGGACGCGCGGGAGAAGGCGGGCGATAAGAAGACGGAAGACGAAACCCCTGCGGTGAAGGTCCAGGAGTGGACGAAGTTCGAGGGAAACACGACGGTCGTGCTCAATCATCTCCTGGAACTCGCTGCGGACAAAGTCAAGCCCGGCCAGAGCGCCATGATCCGCGCGGTCGCGGCCGACAAGCGGGATTTCTCCGATCCGGCCTGGAACATCGATCTGAGGCCGCAGCAGACGGCCAGCGGCTGGCACGTGATCAAGATCGTTTCGGCCGACGCCAAGAGCCAGGCCGCCATCGAACAGGCCGAAAACCTGCGGAACCAGATCTGGAAGATCCTCGAAAAACAGGTCCGCGCGCGGATGAACGCCGCCGCGATCAAGCCGAAGAAGGAGCTCGCCCAGCGCACGGCCTCGGCCACCGAGGTCCGGACCGACCAGGTGGCCATCCAGAAATCGGCCATGGACGTCGTGGCGTCGATCAAGGACAACGACAAGGACGAGCGCAAGGCGATCAAGCGCGTGCTCAATCAATTGGCCTTCGGCGAGATGCTCCAGGCCGTGCAGTTGGGCGACGAACTGGTCCGGCAGAAGACGGTCGAGCTCGTAGAAGGCCTTTCTCCGCTTTTGTCGGGAAAAGATCTCAGGGTTTCCGTCACCGGCTCCGCCGGCCTCGGCGTCTCGCGCTCGGCGGGGCTTTGCTTTATTCAGGAGGTTTTCGCGGCCCAGAAGGCGATCGAGACCTTTCTCGACAACATAGACGTGGTCATCGAGCTTGGCGGCGAGGATGCGAAAATTATCTTTTTGACGGGCGGCTTTGAAGAGCGCATGAACGGCACCTGCGCCGGCGGCACGGGCGCGTTCATCGATCAGATGGCGTCTTTGATGTCCCTTTCCATCGACGAGCTCGACACCTTAAGCTTTGAGCACGAAAAGATCTACAATATCGCGTCGCGCTGCGGCGTTTTTGCAAAATCCGACATCCAGCCCCTCTTAAACC
>CAZFKF010000270.1:0-6593 GCA_964518805.1 uncultured Planctomycetaceae bacterium
GCGATCCTCTCCAAGAGGACCATCAGTATCCACCGCAATTGCCCCGTCCGTCGATTCGATCGGCAGGGTCGTTTCTCGACGTGGTTGGCCCGAGACGTTGTCCCCGCCGACACAACTCCTATGGAGCTGGGCACAGCGAGGCGTCGGGGAGCGGTTTTCATGCCAACGTCGATCCGCGCTGCAGAACGAGTCGTTCCATCGCCGCCAAGGAAGACGACTCTCAAGACACGAAACAAGACTCCCGATTCCCTCGTAGGACACACGTTCCATTATGCTCTCTTGGCGAATAAACGCAACAATCCCATGAGACGGGTGTGGAATTCTCACTTCAGACGCCACGAATTGTGCACAGAATGAGGAAGCGTGGCCGCCGATGGCGGCCCCCTTCTGCCGGGCGGGTTTGAACAGCAGCCTGCCGTGCGTAACCATCCATATAGAAAGGTCTTATGAAGTCTCCCCAGCCATGGAACGATCTCGCCCGCCAGCGAATTCTGATTCTCGACGGCGCGATGGGCACCATGATCCAGCGGCTCGGGCTGGATGAAACGGCGTACCGTGGGGCTGAACTGGCCAACCACCCACGCGAATTGAAAGGGTGCAACGACCTGCTCTCGGTGACTCGACCGGCCGACATTGTCGCCATTCACCGGGCGTATCTGGAAGCGGGGGCGGATATCCTCTCGACGAATACCTTCAACGCCAACCGGATCGCGCTGGCCGACTACGATCTGGTGGAACGAGTGCATGCGATCAACCTCGCCGCAGCCCAATGCGCTCGGCGGGCCATCGAAGAGTTCGCCGCGAGCGATGGGCCGTGGCAGAGGGAAGCCGGAAGACGGCGCCCGAGCTTCGTTGCCGGCTCGCTCGGTCCCACCAACCGCACCGCCTCGCTCTCGCCCGATGTCAACGATCCCGGCTATCGCGCAGTCACCTTCGACCAACTCGTCGCGGCCTACGGCGAACAAGTGGCGGCCCTGATCGAAGGCGGAGTCGACATGCTCCTGGCCGAGACCGTCTTCGACACGCTCAACCTCAAAGCCTGCCTGTTTGCCATCGAGGACTGCTTCGACAAGCGCGGCGTCCGGTTGCCGGTCATGGTCTCGGTGACGATCACCGACCGCAGCGGCCGCACGCTGTCGGGCCAGACCTTGGAGGCCTTCTGGACTTCGATCGCCCACGCCGAGCTGTTCAGCGTGGGCATCAATTGCGCCCTGGGTCCGGAAATGATGCGGTCCCACGTCGAAGAGCTGTCGTCGCTTTGCCCGGTGTGGACGAGTTGTCATCCCAACGCCGGCCTGCCCAATGAGTTCGGCGGCTACGACGAAACGCCCGAGCAAATGGCCCGCGTGCTGGGCGAATTTGCGGCCAGCGGCTGGCTGAACATCGTGGGCGGGTGCTGCGGCACCACTCCGGCCCACATCCGGGCAATTGCCGAGGCCACGGCCGGCCTCCGGCCGCGCGTGCCGCCGCCCCCCGATCCGCGCACGCGACTGGCCGGTCTGGAGCCGTTCGTCCTGCGGCCCGAGAGCGCCTTCACGATGATCGGCGAGCGGACGAACGTTGCGGGCTCGCGGGCGTTCGCCCGCATGGTGCGCGAGGGGCGTCTGGAGGAGGCGGTGGCCGTGGCCCGGCAGCAGGTCGAAGGGGGCGCGAACGTCATCGACGTGAACCTCGACGACGCGCTCTTGGACGGCGAGGCCGTCATGCCGCGATTCCTCAACCTGCTGGCCGCCGAGCCCGACGTCGCCCGCGTCCCCGTGATGATCGACAGTTCCAAGTGGTCGATCCTCGAAGGGGGCCTGAAGTGCGTGCAGGGCAAGCCGATCGTCAATTCGATCAGTCTCAAGGAAGGGGAGGAGGCATTCTTGCGTCAGGCCCGGCTGGTGAAGCGATACGGCGCGGCCTGCGTGGTGATGATGTTCGACGAGCAAGGCCAGGCCGTGACCGTGGAGCACAAGGTGGCCATCGCCCGCCGCGCCTACCATCTGCTCACGGAGCGGGTGGGAATGGATCCCTCGGATATCATCTTCGATCCGAACATCCTCACCGTGGGCACCGGCATCGAAGAACACAATCGTTACGCCATCGCCTTCATCGAGGCCACGCGGCAGATCAAGGAACTGCTGCCCGGCGTCAAGGTTTCCGGCGGAGTGAGCAACGTGTCATTCGCCTTCCGGACCGCGGAGCCGGTGCGCCGGGCCATGCACTCGGCCTTCTTGTACCACGCGATTCGGGCAGGGCTTGACATGGCGATCGTCAACGCGGGCCAACTCGACGTGTACGAAGACATCCCTCCCGAGTTGCTCCGGCACGTTGAAGACGTGCTTCTGGATCGCCGTGCGGACGCCACCGAACGGCTCATCGCGCTGGCCGAATCGATGGCCGGCCAGTCTGAAAGCACGGCGAAGGCCCGGCTCGCCTGGCGTGAGGGAAGCGTCGAAGAACGCCTGCGCCACGCCCTCGTCCAGGGGATCGTGGATTACGTGGAAGAAGACATCGAAGAGGCCCGGGCTCGGTACCCCAGTTGCCTGGCGATTATCGAGGGCCCGCTGATGTCCGGGATGCAGGTCGTGGGCGACCTGTTCGGCGCCGGCAAGATGTTCCTGCCCCAGGTGGTCAAGAGCGCCCGCGTGATGAAAAAGGCCGTGGCCTGCCTGCTCCCTTACATGCAACACGATGACGCGGCGGGTCCGGGAGCGGGGGTGCCTCGGGCCGCGAGCGGCCGCGGCACGATCGTCCTGGCCACGGTCAAAGGCGACGTCCACGACATCGGCAAAAACATCGTGGGCATCGTGCTGGCCTGCAACAACTATCGCGTGATCGACCTGGGCGTGATGACCCCCTGCGACAAAATCCTCCAGACCGCCATCGACGAGCATGCCGACGCGATCGGGCTGAGTGGCCTGATTACGCCAAGCCTCGATGAAATGGTCCATGTGGCCCGCGAAATGGACCGCCGCGGCTTGGACCTGCCCTTGCTGATCGGCGGGGCGACCACCAGCGCCAAACACACGGCCGTCAAGATCGCCCCGGCGTACCGGCACATCACGGCGCACGTGCTCGACGCCTCGCGGAGCGCCGGCGTGATCGACCGGGTCATCCAGCCGTCGCTGCGGGGCGCCTTCGACGCCGACAACCGGGCCGAACAGCAGCGTCTGGTCGAATCACACCAGCGGCGACTGCACGTCGAACTGGCGCCCTACGCCGAGGCGGTGGCCCGGCGATTGCCCACCGATTGGAGCACGGTGCGGATCGACACCCCGGATTTCCTCGGCGTCCGGGTATTGGGCGATTATCCGCTGGACGAGCTGGCCCGCTACATCGACTGGTCGCCCTTCTTCATGACTTGGGAGCTTCGCGGAAAGTACCCCAGGATCTTCGACGACCCGGCCGTTGGCCCCCAGGCCCGGCAATTGTTCGACGATGCGCAGAGGCTGCTCGACCGGATCATCGGTGGGAAGCTGCTCCGCGCGCAGGGAGTGTACGGCTTCTGGCCGGCGGCGTCGGCCGGAGACGACATCCTGGTCTACGTGCCGCGGAACGTAGGTTGGGACACTGTCCCGACCGAAAGCGGGTCGGGACGAAGTCCCAACTTTCGCGAGGAAGGGTCGGGACAGAGTCCCAACCTACGCGACGAAGTGGCGCGCTTCCACACCCTGCGCCAACAGTGGCGGCGCAAAGGACAAGAGCACTTCCTGGCCTTGGCCGACTTCATCGCGCCGCGCGAGAGCGGACGGACCGATTACCTGGGGGCGTTCGCCGTGACGGCGGGCGTGGGCACGGCGGAACTGGCGGCGCGGTTCGAGGCCGAACACGACGACTATAGCGCGATCATGGTGAAGGCCCTGGCCGACCGCCTGGCCGAGGCATTTGCCGAACGCCTGCACCAGATGGCCCGCTACGACTGGGGCTACGGGCGCGAGGAGCCGTGGACCAACGACGACCTGATTGCGGAGAAGTATCGCGGCATCCGGCCGGCCCCCGGCTACCCGGCCTGTCCCGACCACACGGAGAAGCGGCCGCTGTTCCGCCTGCTGGACGCGGAGCGGCACACGGCGATCCGCTTGACGGAGACACTGGCCATGGACCCGGCGGCTTCGGTCTGCGGACTCTACTTCGCCCATCCGCAGGCCCGCTACTTCTCCGTCGATCGCATCACGCGCGAGCAGGTGGAGCACTATGCCCACCGCAAAGGGTGGACGCTCGCCGAAGCCGAGCGGTGGCTGGCGCCCAACCTCGGATACGAGGCGTAGAACGGCCTGGGAGCATTTGCTACTGAAGACGTCGGCAACACGACGGCGCCGCGTGTCCGTCGGTGCGGCTGGCCCAACTGCCTCGATACAAGCATACGGTTACGATGCGTTACTCGATCCCGGCGATCCACGCTCACGCTTCGGGCGACTGGCGGCGTGCGATTTGGTCGCGCAATTGGGCTGCCAGCTCGTACTGTTCCTTGGCCACCGCGTCGGCAAGTTGTTCGAGCAACGTCCGGCCGACATTGTAGTGCTCGCGGATCCAATCGCGCAATTCGGCCAATTGCTTGACGAACTCGTCTTCCTCGAAGTGATCCTCGCCTTCCACGGCCCGAAACACCCCGCGGATTCGTTCCAGTCCCTGATTGATTTCTTCGATGGCGGGCTCTGCGCCGTCCTTGTCCAGTCGGGCCAACGCCGATGCCTGCGTGCGGTGGAAGAGCACGAAGGGCCGATACTGTTCGTGGGAAAGCGCCCATTCGGCGTTCGGAGAGTGTGCGGCCACGAAGTCCATCACACCCAACGTGTGGTCGGCATCGTCGACGGCGCGCGCGAACTCGCGCAGGGCAAGCCAGCAGATGCGCCGATGGTAGTACTGAAGGAATTCGCGGTCGACCTCGGCGGCTTGCTCCTCGGAGAGCGAGAACTCACCGCCCGCGTGACTGGCGATCTCTTGCAGGTGCTCCAAATACGTGGTTCGTCCGTTGGGGTGTTCCCCATCAGGCCGACCCGAGGTCTCCATCTGCAAGACCCCCAGCTCGATTCGCATCTGGAGCACTTCGCGGCCGTCATGGGCGCGAACGATGCGGGCCGTGATGACTCCCGGCTGAAAGGGCCACGAGGTCAGAATCGCGTCAATATCTTCACTGCTCGACATAGGGTGATTGCTCAACGTCCCTCTTGCCGTGAAATTGTAGGGGGCTACCGCGGCTCAAGACCAGTTCTCTTGCTGCCGCGCTCGCTTCTTCTGTTGCTGCTGCCGTTTCGCTTCGAGGCGGCGATGCTTGGAGGCCCGCGTGGGGCGGGTCGGGTGGCGAACCTTGGGGGGCGCGGCGATCTCGACGAGAATCTGGCGAAGCTTCTCCAGACAGTCGGTCGCGTTGCGCCCGGCGTCGCGAAATCGCTGGCTGGTGACGACCAGTTCTCCCTCAACCGTGATCCGCCGCCGGCACCGGGCCACCAAGGCCCCCCTCCGTTGGTCAGAAAGACTCGGGCTGGCGCCGACGTTCCAACGCAACGTCGCCTTGCTATTGACCTTGTTGACGTTCTGCCCTCCGGGGCCAGCGCTTCGGGAAAAGGTGAAATCGAATTCACCCAGGGGGATCTTCCATTGTGGCGTGACAACCAAGCAGCGCATTCGGGTGACTGATGCCTCAGCCGGCGACGAATTTGGCAAACGCATCCTTGGCGTGGGCTAGCAGAGAACCGTAGTCGGTGTTTTCGCACTCCTCGCCCAGCAGTTCCACATCAAAGTAACCGCTATAGCCCGACGCGATAAGGGCCCGTACGATGTCCCCCACGGGAATAGCCCCCTCCCCGAGGCGGCATCTGTTCTGCTCACCTTTGGGGGCCTCCTTGGCGTCGCCCAATTGAACCAACGCCACACGCGAGACAATCTCCGGGATACGTTGAACGATCTTTGGCTCGCCACCCAAATGGTAGGTGTCGAGTACGAGCTTGACCTGCTCCTTGGCAACCAAGTCGAGCAGGGCCAGCGTCTCGTCCAGAGACGTCAGGAACGTGAATTCGCTGGCGCAGCCCGGGTGCATGGGTTCCACCGCAAGAGAGACGCCCAGTTCTTGAGCCAGAGGACTCAATTCAAGCAGGGCGTCTTTGAACAGTCGCCGGGCGTGGTTGTGCGTGTGACCCGCCCGAGCCCCGCTATAGACAATCAGGCTTGTCGCGCCCAGGATCGATGCCGTACGCAATGCTTCGACGGCATCCTCGACACTTGCCCGGAATGGACGCCCATCGCTGCCTGTGAACCCCCCCGCCCAGAACAAGTGCGATACGCGCAAGCCGCTCTCTTGCAGCAGATCGAGAGCCTTATCCTCGCCGCAGTCGGAGAGTTTCTGCCGCCACACACCGATGGCGGGGATGCCGGCCACAACGTAATTCGCGATGTCTTCTTCAAAAGACCACCGGAAGGTGGTTGTCTCGTTGACTGATAGCAGCGCCATCCGTGTCCACTCCCTTAGAGTGCTCCGTCGCCAAGGCGAGCCCCCGAATAGTATGGAACATTCACTGCCTCCTGTAAAGCGCAGATAGGACCTCGCCGATACCAGGGGGTGCACGTCAGCTTTTGCGCGCAGTGGCGGTAAGCGAGAAACGTCAATAGGA
>CAZFKF010000271.1:0-6590 GCA_964518805.1 uncultured Planctomycetaceae bacterium
CGGCAGATCGCCCCGGACGATGTCAACGAGCAGGCGCCTGCTCAACTCATGCCGCGCGCGGGTGCCACTGCTGGCTTGTCCAGCAGTGCAGATCGTGGAGAGCAGTCCTCGTTGGCTGCGCACTGAGGTGGACCCCAAAAACTGGACCAGCGCCGAAGAGAGAGAAGCGAGAGGGGGGACCGGCGGGCAGGCGAGCGTTTCGATTGTTTGGGGTCGTCTTTCGTCACCCTGGAGCCGTTCAGGCCGTCAGGCCCTCCTGGTAGACTTCCCAAGGTGTGCTCATGCCCAAGCTCTGATGAAACCGCTTCTCGTCGTGGAAAGTGAAGTACTCCGTCAGCCCTAATACCAATTCGTCCGCGGTCGCGTAATCCTTGAGGTAGATGTCCTCGTATTTCACCGTCCTCCACAGCCGCTCGACGAACACGTTGTCCAGTGCTCAGCCGCACTTCACCACGCCCATCGCTCCGCTTTGGGCGTGGCCCCCGGCGCGCGGACGTGCTCACACGTTCTCTGGCAACTCATATCCCTTGCGGCGCGGGCGGCTGACGTAGGTGTTGGCCTCGTCGTCGCCCACGAACTGCTCCTTCTCGGGATTCCACTGGAGCTTGCGACCCACCTCGCGGGCGATGTTGGCCAGGTGGCAGACGCTGATCGAGCGGTGGCCGATCTCCACGTCGGCGACCGGTTTTTCGCGGGTCTTGATGCAGTTGAGCCAGTTCTCCAAGTGGTACCGGGCCTGCCAAAGGGCCACTTCGTCGCGCCACTTGGCCGCTTCGGACTCCGGCGGCGGGTTCTTGATCAGGTCCTTGGGGTTCGTCGTGAACTTGTTGCGGTTGATCTCGATCTTGCCTTTCTCGCCGATGAAGATGCCGCCGCCGTGCGGCCCCTTGTCCAATTCCAACTTCACCACGATCCCATTCGCGTAGCGGAGATGCACCTTGCCGTTCGGGCCTGGAGTCACCGGCGAGATCTCGACGGGGCCGGTGCCGTCCATGCCCAAGGCCCATTGAATTTGATCCACGCCGTGGGCGCCCCAGTTGGTCATTTCACCGCCCGAGAAGTCGCGCCAGCCCATCCAGCCGAAGTGCAACGCCTGGTTATAGGGGCGCATTTCGGTCTGGCCGAGCCACATGTCCCAGTTCAAGCCCTCGGGGATCGGCTGCTCGGGCAGACCCTGGTAGCGGTTCGGGCCCGAGTAGCAGATCCCGCGGACTTCGAGGAGCTTTCCGAGCCCGCCCGTGCGCACGAACTCGCAGGCAAAGCGGTTCATCTCCATGGAACGCTGTTGGCTGCCGACCTGGAACACGCGGTTGTACTTGCGCGCCGCGTTGACCAGCACGCGGCCCTCGTGGATGGCCACGGTGAGCGGCTTCTCAGCATAGACGTCCTTTCCCGCTTGGCACGCGTGGATGCAGGGCAGGACGCGTCCATGATCCGTGGTGACGATGACCACCGCATCGAGGTCCTTCTCGTCGAGCAGTCTGCGGTAGTCCTGGTGAATGCGCCACTTGGCATTCTTGGTCTTGGCGTGTTCTTCGGCCCGCTTGACGAAGCAGTCGCATACGGAAGCGATTTGGGCCGTTTCCGGGAGTTGATCGATCAAGAGCCTTGCGCGTCCACCGACCCCGATGAACCCCACGGTGATCCGCTCGTTGGCCCCCGGCTGGTTCGCTGCGCCAAGCACGCTGCTGGGGACGAAACAGGGCACCGCGCCCGCACTTGCGGCAGCCAGTCCCACTTGTCCCAAGAACCTCCGCCGGGAAACACGCTCGGTGCACGCCATGGTCTGTCTTCCTCCAAAGCTCTCGCGATATACTAGTCGGCCCCGTCAGGCAACCCTTTCGAGTATAGCCGAGATAGCGATACGGTGGCAAGGTACAGAGAAGAGGGGCATCTTCGGCAGGAAAGGCTGCCTTTGCCGCGACAAGCCCGCAATGACAGCGGCGCGTCCCAAGCCCGCCCCCTATCGCTTCAACCAGGCGACGTTGAACGCGTAGTGATTCCTGCTGCTGATCAGATGGATCAGTCCATTGGCGCCTTGGCATACTGCCAGGTAGCCGCGAGGCTCTGCCGAAGTGGGACTGAGCAAGAAACGACCGGTGTTGCCTCCCCCTTCAACTTCGCGCGAAGGGCCATCGTCCGTGACAAGCCGGCGCACGGGCCAGGTCTCGCCCTCGTCGAACGAGAGGGCGGCGAAGAGACCCGAAACCGTACGCTCGCGACCTGTCGCATCGTGGATCGGCAGTCCGCGGGCGAAAGAAGCGAAGAAGATCGGACCTTCGGCCAATCTCAGCAGCACGAGACGCTGTCCGCCGGAAATGGGGGGGAAGGGGCTGGCCGAATAGGTCCAGTTGGCCCCGGAGTCGGATGAAACGCTCTTGGGCATGCGGCCTTGGATGCTATCGCCCCGACCGAACGCCATGAGACGTCCGTCCTTCAGTTCCACGAGGCCTGCATGGATGCCGGCGATCCAGGCCCCGCGCCCCCCTTGGCGAAACTCGGGTTTCGGGCGGCCCTCGCCAGGATCGGTCCACGTCTTGCCGCCGTCGCGGCTCACCAGCACGGCGGTTCCGCCGTTGCCGCCGGTCACCGCGTCACAGGGCACGACGATGGCGCCGTCGCGCTTGCGGATGACGTTGGTCACCGGCATGTGCCGCAGGCCATGCTCGGGCATGATCAGCCGGGCTTTGGACCACGTGGCGCCGTTGTCGGTCGAGGTGCGCATCACGGTCGCCAGCGCGCCCCAGGTTGCCGCGGCCGCGAGTCCGTTGAAATGGAACAAGGTCCCGTGCTCATCGCGCCACACGGCCGGTGCGTGATCGTTGCGATCCGGGGCGTCCCAGAAAGGCGACGCCGGGTCCCACTCGTCCTTCCCATGGCGGAGCCGGCTGGCGGCGATGGCCAACTCGCGGCCCGGCTCGTTTCGGCAGGTGTACCAGACGGCCAGCAGGTCGCCATTGGGGCAGGCCACGATTCCCGGATCGTGGTTGTGCCGGGAAAAAAGCGGGCCGTTGGATCCGGCGGGGATCTTCACGTATTGCCGCGGTCCCCGAAAGTACGGCCGCTGCGGATCGGGCCCGGCGCTGACGTCCGTCGGCGAATCCTGACGAACGTCCTGTCGGCAGCGCGTTGGCGGTGACACCGGCAGCGGCTTGCTCGAAGGCATCGTCCCCGCTGCCACGCGAAACCCAATCATCCAACTCTTGTCGTCCGGAAGCGTCCCCGAACGGTTGGCCGACCGGAGAAACTCCAGAGCGGTCGAATGGCTTCCGCCCCGCGTAACGCGGAAGTCGCCGTCAACTCGGCCGACCGGGTCGATCTGCTCATCCGGCTCGTAAGGGCCGTACCAATCGAGGCACCATTCCTCGACGTTGCCGTGCATGTCGAACAGGCCCCAGGCATTGGGTGGCGTACGCCCGACGGCCAACGAAACGGGAACATCCCTCGGCCGGCGATCGGGGTCGGGAAACCAGCTCTCGCCGACGTTCTTATGAAAGGCATTGTCGTCCAGACGCTCGCCCGTGCTATACGCCGTCGTCGTGCCGGCGCGGCACGCGTACTCCCATTCCGCCTCGGTGGGAAGGCGATACGACCGCCCTTCTTTCTCCGAGAGCCAGCGGCAGAAACGCTGGGCGTCGTTCCAAGTGACCATGACGACGGCCTCGTCGTCGTGGAGCGACCAACCGTGCTTGCCTCGCAACCGGCGATGCTCGGGGTCGAACTTCTCGTACTGGGCATTTGTCACTTCGGTGAGGCCCAGGTGGAACGGCCGGCGGATGAGCACGCGGTGGACCGGCCGCTCGTCAAAGTCTCCCCCTTCGCGGCTGCCCATCTGGAAGCTGCCCGGGTCGATCCGGATCATCCGCATCCCGATGGAATTGGTGAACGTCTTCTCCCCCGGCATTTCTGCTGCGGAACACCATGCCCCGGCGGCGATCACCACCGCCACGACGATCGAGCGAGCGACGCATTTCATGGCAACTTCCTCCGTTCTGCGACGAGGGTCATCATAGCAGTGGCCTGTTCCGAAATCCACGGGGCGCACGCCTCGGGTTTGGCAAGGCTGCCTGGCGGGGACTGGCTCCGTTTGCCGTCCAACAGGCTACGAACTGCGTTAGAGCATGCACGGCAAACGGTGCCTGTCCCCTTGGCGTGCCACGCCTCCCGCGCCGGTTGCAGTCCTCCGTGGCATCGTGTCACGATCGATCGCGGTCGTCCTGCCGGCCATCGAGGAGCGTTATCCCGCGAGAGCGGGCCGCAGCGGCCGCTGGCTTCTGGGGTTCAGCAAATCGGGTTGGGGCGCGTGGAGCCTATTGTTGCGGCGCCCGGACGTGTTCGACCGGGCCGTCGCGTGGGACGCCCCGTTGGCCGAAGCAGTTCCGCGCAATTTCGGCATGGGGGAGATCTTCGCCGCGCAGACCAACTTTGAGCAGTATCGCGTCGAAACGCTTCTCCGCACGCGCGGCCCACACCTGGGGCAAAGCCCCCGGTTGGTGCTGTTGGGCTATGGAAACTTCCGCCAACAGCACGTGCGGATCCACGACGAAATGGTGGCGTGGGGCATTCCTCACGTGTACCGCGACGGCCCCGACCGGAAGCATCACTGGGATGGCGGTTGGGTATCCGAGGCGGTCGAACTCCTGGCGGGCCTGCCATAGGACCAGACGCGCGGTCACTTCGCAGAGAACGCGTATTTTCCGGAGCCGACGGCGAAAACCGCGCGCCCCGCGTCCATGCGCAGGAACTTGACGCCGGGGGCAGTGCCGGCCGGGCGCCCGCCTTCCGATACGGACTCAGCGCTCTGTGCCGGCACGCAAACCGTGGCCGTCGTATTCACCGGCACCGTAAGGTCGAGCGTGAACCGCCCTGACGCCTTCTTCCATGCGATTTGGATCGAGCCATAGACCGATTCATGACTGGCCTTGACCCAGTCCAAGCCGTCCACCGGGTGAGGGTCGACGAAGAAGTGCTTGAACGCGGGCCGTTCGGGGTCGAGATTCAAGCCGGCCAAAGCCTGGTAGAACCACGCACTGATATCGCCGAACATGATATGGTTGCGCGACGAACCGTCGCCCCAGTCCTCCCAGAGCGTGGTGGCGCCGCGGCGAATCCAGTCGCCATAGCTGGGCGGTGTTGTCTGCATGGCGATTCGCCATGCGACGTCCGTTCGCCCGCCTGCCGTCAGGCTCCTTAGAAGATACTTGGCGCCGAGGATGCCCGTGTCAAGGTGGCCTTGCCGGCTCTCGACATTAGCAACCAGGCGCTGGAGGATGAGGTTCCTCTGGTCGGAGGCTGCAAGCCCCTGGTAGAGCGCACCGCTCAGCGCCGTCTGGCTGTTGTTGGCCACGCTGCCGTCGGGCTTGCAGAACGTCTTCTGGAACGCCGCGCGTATTCTCTCCGCCAATTCCTCGTACTTGCGGGCGTCGTCGTTCTTTCCCAGCAGCCGGGCGATCTTGGACACGATGACCGCGTCGACATAGTAGTAGCCGGTGGAGGTGACGGCCACCGGGGTCTCGGTCTTAGCCGGCACCCAATCGCCCAAGCCGATGTCGACGATCGAGTCCCTCGACCGCCGCGTGAGGTAGTCGACGTAACGCTTCAGGCGATCGTAGTGTTCTTCCAGCACCCGGACGTCGCCGCGATACTGGTAGAGATACCACGCGATCAGGACGTACGCGCTGTCCCAGGCCGGTCCGTTTCCCCATGCGTACCCCCAACCCGAGGTTGGGACAATGCCCGGCAATTCCCCGCTTTCGCGCTGTTCGTCTTTGAGGCTATTCAGCCAGTTCTCGTAGGCCGCGGAATTCGAGAAGTTGAACATGGCCTGCTCGGCGGCGAGGTGGGCATCGCCGGTCCAGCCGTTCTTCTCGCGATGGGGGCAGTCGGTGGGGAAGCCCACGAAGTTGCCCCGGTATGACCACAAGGTACACTGCTGGATCTTGTTGGCCAACTCGTTGGAACACTCGAACGATCCGGCCGGTGCAAACGCCGTGTGCACCACACGGCCGCAGAGGCTGTCGAGCGTCGGCTTGCCCGGGAAGCCGGTCACTTCGACCCAGCGGAATCCGTGGTACGTGAAACGCGGCTCCCAGACTTCGAGGCCCTGTCCCTTCGTCGTATAGACGTCGGTCTGGAAAGGGCCTTGCTCGACATAGGGTTCGATGGTCTTTCGTTCGAGCATCCCGTCGGGCCCGACGCGTTCGCCGTAGCGGAGCGTGATCTTCGTCCCGGCGGGCCCCGCAACCTTGAGCTGCGCCCAGCCGGCAATGTTTTGTCCCAGGTCGAAGACGAACACCCCCGGCTTGGGCTCGGCCAGTCTCACCGGCGAGATCGATCGCATGACGCGATTGGGGGGCATCATCTGGGCCTTCAGGCACCCCTTGGGGGGAGCGACAACCTGGGCCGATGCCCAAGCGGAGTCGTCGAAGCCCGCCGTATTCCAGCCCGGCATTTCCAAGCGGGCGTCGTACACCTCGCCGTTGCGGATTCCGTCGAGAACCACGGGTCCCGTCGAAGCTCGCCAGGATGGGTCGGAAGTGGGCGGGTGAAAGGACTAGCTTCCAGCCGCAAGTAATGGTTGCCGTTTTTGT
>CAZFKF010000272.1:0-6587 GCA_964518805.1 uncultured Planctomycetaceae bacterium
CCGCATCCTGCCCGGCTCGTCGAAGAAGATCCTCCACCGGCTCCTGGTGCGATCATGAAGTTTCCCGGCCTGGACGACATCGCCGCGCTGGCCCCCTCGGAATACGAGCGGGAGTTCCTGCGCATCGAGTACGCGCCGGGCCTGGCGTACTACGTGGATCGCATCGACCGGCTCTTGCTGGCGGGCGATCGGGCCCTGGACGCCGGCTGCGGCGCAGGGCAGTGGTCGCTGGCCCTCGCGCAGCGGTTTCGCCACGTCGACGCCGTGGACCTCCGGCGGCAACGACTCAACGTGCTCAACGCCTTGAGCGAGCGGATGGGCGTGCGAAACATCTCCACGTTCTCCTGCGCGCTCGAGCGCCTGTGCTTGGGCGATGCCGCCTACGACGCCGTGTTATGCTACAGCGTCCTCATGTTCACGGACGTGGAAGCCGTGATCCGCGAATTCCACCGCGTGCTTCGCCCGGGCGGGCGCGTGTATGTGAGTCTCAATGCGGACGGATGGAGCCGATCGCTGGCCGAAGCCAAGAGCCGGCTCGACGAGCGGCGGCGCCGGGCCGAACTGGCCACGCTCTACACCACGTACTGGCAGCGGGCACTCAAGCAGGGACTTCGCGAGGCGGTGGCCGAGGGCGCCAAGGACTATCCGGAAGGGCTGCTGCCGTGGGAGGAGCGGCTGCTGTTCAAAATCCGCCGGCGTCTGACCCGCGTTGCGCGGCGCACGATGGCCGTGCTGGCAGGCGTCGAGTGGAAGCGATCTGCGGCCCGCGATGCCCTGTGCCGGTCGAACGTCGGCCGGGGACTGTTCCGCCGGGTGCAGGGATTCTGCGGTGCGGAATTTGTCCCGCTGTTGCTCGACGACATTTCTGCGATGCTCGAATCTGGATCGGTTCCCAGCCGCTTCGGGCCGACCCGCGCGTACCGGCCCGAAGAACTTGCCGCGATCGCCGCAGAGGCCGGGTTCGTCGATTTCCAGTGGTCGGTCGAGGCGGGACTGGCGTGCGATTGGACCAAACCGGCCGCGCCGAAATATCCGGGTTATTATGGCGACGAGTTGAGCGTGTGGGAGTGCCTGCTCACCAAGCCACATCGCGTGGGGGCCTCGGTTTCGCTCCAGCGGCATGTCGACGCGGCCCGACAGGCGGCCATGACGCCGGCCTATGGCGAGCAGTCGTCCGACCCGGTGATCAGCAACGCCAGCGTCTCGACCTATCCGCCGCCGCTTGTGGCTTACGCGCGATGGCAGGGCGAATGGCTCGGCGGGGCTTCGTATATGCGACAACTGGCACGCGCCCTCGTGGCCGAGGAAACCGACGACCAGCGAGCCGTGCGGCGGATCATCCGCTTCGTTCAGCAGGCGGTGTTCCGCGATCCGGTGGTGCAGCCGCTGCTGGACGACGGGTCGCTTCCCGACGGACTGACCTCGCTGCTCTGTGCCCGGGGACGCTGCGGCCACACGGCCCGTATTCTCGTCGAGTTGTTCCAGCACGCCGGATTCGACGCGCGCGAGCGTCAGCTCCCGCAGCACGTGGTGGCCGAGGTGCGCTGCGGCGACCGTTGGGTGATTGCGGACGCCGACGCGTTCAAGGGCGGCATCGTGCCCGAGGGCGACGACGGCCGCCTGCTGGGCATGGAAGAGATCGAGGCCAACCCGTACGTGCTCGACCGGTTCCCGCCCACCGGCTGGATGTTGCGCCCGGATTCCAGGTACACGCGAGGCGTGCTCGGCCATCGGGTCCGGGGTTATGTGGACGCGCTGGAGCCGGATCGGCGCGGGTTCGTCTCGGGCTATTACGTGACTTCCGCGCGGGGATTTCCGCCGTCACTGCCCGAGATCCGGCGCTTCGATGTCTGCGACGGTCGGCTGTTGTTGTCCTGGGACCCGGTGAACGTTCGGGAGGGGCGACTGGTAGGCTATCGCGTGCGGATTGGCACTCTCTCGCGCGCCTGGAGCTACGACGACGTGTTCTGGTGTGAATCTCCGCTGGCCCAGACTGCGTGCGACGTCGTTGAGTCCGAGACGACGGACCTTTGTCTTGAAGCCTCGGTTGCCGAAGGCAGTTTGCGGGCGGTGTTCGCCTCGGTCACGGCCGTTAGCGATCGGGTGCAACGAGAACCGCGGACCTATTTCTGGCCGTCGGAGGAGGTGCGCTGTGAGATGGCGTGAGTTGGCGAGCCGCGTTCGGCGACTGAAGGGGTCGGGAGTCCTTTTCCGTGGCGGCGGCAGCCGTTCGCGCGCGGAGAAATCGTCTCGTGCCGCCACGGAAAAGGACTCCCGACCCCTTTCGCTCGACGTGCTGGCGGCGGCGCGAGCCGTGGCCGCCGATGGCGACCGCCGCGTCCTTCTGCCGACCGACTCGGCACGAGAGTCTAAGGACCCTCGAACGTTGAAGATCGGCCTTTTCGGCAACATCGCCAACAACGCCTACATCTTCGTGAAGTGTCTGCGACGACAGGGGTTCGACGCGGAACTGGTGGTCGAAGACGGCTGGTTCGACGCGTTCCTTCTGAATCGTCCCTTCTGGGAGGACGTCGAGGCCGAATGCTCCGACTACGAAGAAGGGCTGACGCACGAGGGCCGATGGACGCCGCCCGAATGCGTTCGCCGCGTGGCGTACGACGCCGCGCTTCACGCCCGCTACCAGGGCCGCTACTCGGCGATCCCCGAGGTGCAGCAGTTGTACCGCGAGACGTTCGGCGTGGAATTGCCGGACGATCGCGCGCTGTTGCTGGCCCAGTTCATGGGTCACTGGCCGTACTTGCAGGCCATGCGGCAATACGACGTGATCCAGTTCTCCGGGGCGTCGATCAGCATGGCCCCGTTCTGCCCGAGGCCGTACGTGGTTTTTCCCACGGGCGGCGATCTGTTCATTTCGCCGTTTGAAGAGACGGCGCCGGGACTCTTGTTCCGTGCGGCCTATCGCAATGCGGCGGGCATCGCCGTGTGCGAGGTCAATTACCCCGAGTATCTCGACCGCGTGGCGCCCGGCCAGCCGCGGTACTTCGTTCCCATGATGGTCGACACCGAGACGTACTGCCCCGGCGAAGAGCCCGAAATCCGCAGCCGGTGGCAAGACGCGGTCGGCGGCGAGCATTTCGCGCTCGGCGTGTGCCGCCAGTCGTGGCAGTGGAAAGGGAACGACCGCTTGATCCGCGCGTTCGCGCGATTCCAGGAGCGGCCCGAAGGGAACTCGTGGCGTCTGGTGCTCATGGGCTGGGGCCCGGACTTGGAGAAGACCCGGCAGTTGATCCGCCAGTTGGGGCTGGAAACCAAGGTCGTCTGGGAGCGGCTTTGCTCGAAGCCGCTCTTGCGCATGCGGCAGCGTGCCGCCGACCTGGTCGCCGACCAGTTCGTCATGGCCGGCTACGGGACGAGCGTCCTGGAATCGATGGCCGCGGGCAAGCCGATCGTCATGGCGGCGGCCGACCCTGCGGCCGGTCGGCATTTCATCGCGCCGCCGCCGTTTGTCGGGGCGGCGAGCGAGGATGAGATCCTCGCGGCGCTGTGCCGGATGAGCGATCCGGCGGTCAGAAAGGCCCAGGGCGAAAAAAGCCTCGCCTGGGTGCGAAACCAACACGGTTTCGACCGCGTTGCCGAAGACTATGTCACCGGGCTTTGGCGCAGTAGGATGGGCCTCCAACCCGTCCGGGACGCAGCGGACGGCTTGGAAAGCCATCCTACGGAGGACGTGCCGGAAGTGCTGTGGAACGGGCTCCTCAAGCTCCACCACGCACGGCGGGAAGAGATCCGCGCGAAGTACGCCCGGTCGCTCCCGCTGGCCGACGAGTTGGTCGACCGCTGGGAGCGGGCCCGGTTCCTCGGTTTCGGCGAAGGTTCGAGCGTGTACGACAGCGCTCTGGTGATCGGCGACGTCAAGGTGGGCTCGCACACCTGGATCGGCCCGCAGTGCCTGATCGACGGCTCGGGCGGCCTGGCCATCGGCAGTCATTGCAGCATTGCGGCGGGGGTCCACGTGTATTCTCACGACACGATCGACTGGGCCCTTTCCGGAGGGCAGGCGCCGTACCGTCGCCAGGCGACGCGGATCGGCGACGCCTGCTACATCGGCCCGCACGCCGTGATCGCGGCGGGGGCTCACATCGGAAACCACTGCCTGGTCGGCGCCTTGTCGCTGGTCAAGCGCGACCTGCCCGACGGCTCGGTGGCGGTGGGATGTCCGGCCCGCATCGTCGGCTCGGTCGCCATCGAGCCCGATGGACAAGTCCGCATCCATTACCACGATCTCCCCTCTCCCGTACGCGGGAGAGGGGCTGGGAATGAGGGGGCTCCCAACCATGACCAAGACTGAAATCAACCCGCCACAGGCGCCACGATGAGATTTCTTCCGATTACCTCGCCGCAGTTCGACGATGCCGAGCTGGCGGCGCTGCGCGCGTGTCTGGAATCGAAGTGGGTCACCCAGGGCCCTTTGACGCGGCAGTTTGAAGACCTGTTTGCCCGCCGGCACCAGGTGGCCCACGCCCTGGCGGCCACTTCCTGCACCGCCGCGCTTCACCTGGCGACCGCCGCGCTGGGACTGGGGTCCGGCGACGAGGTCGTGGTGCCGGCCTTCACCTGGGTCACGTCCGCCCATTCGGCCGAGTACGCGGGGGCCAAGGCCATTTTTGCCGACGTCGATCTGCACACGTTCAACCTCGATCCCCAGGCGTTTGCCGCAGCCGTGACGCCGCGGACCAAGGCCGTGGTGGTCGTCCACCTGTTTGGCCTGGCAGCCTGCCTCGATGAACTTCTCGAAATCGCCCGGCGACACTCGCTTCACGTGATCGAGGACGCGGCCTGCGCTGTGGGTACGACGTACCGCGGCAGGCCCGTGGGCGGATTCGGCGACCTGGGATGCTTCTCCTTCCATCCGCGCAAGGTGATTACCACCGGCGAAGGCGGAATGGTCACCACGAACCGAAAGGATCTTGCCGACGTGGTCGCGTGCCTGCGCAATCACGGGGCGAGCGGGCATCCGGGCCCGGCCGGAACGTCGCAGAAGCCGTATGCCATGGGGGCGTTCGAGCGGCTCGGGTACAACCTTCGCCTGAGCGACATCCAGGCCGCCGTGGGAGTCGCCCAGATGGCCAAGCTCGATCGCCTGCTCGCCGAGCGCCGCAGAATCGCCGACCGCTACACGGCGGTCCTGCGAGATCTTCCGGACATAGCAGTTCCGTACGTGCCTGAAGAATGTGGCCACACGTACCAGTCCTACGTGATCCGCGTCGTGGAAGGGAAGACGCCGCGCCGCAATGCGATCATGGAGCGGCTTGCCGAGCGAGGCATCCAGACGCGGCCGGGAACGCACGCCGTCCACCGGCTTGGCTACTATGCACGCAGATACGGACTGCGGCCGGAGCAGTTTCCCAATGCCTGCCTGGCCGAGGACACGTCGATCACGCTGCCGATCTTCCCCGGCATGTCGGAAGCAGACCAGGACCGTGTGGTCGAGACGCTGCGGGAGGCGCTGCATGAGCGTGCATGATTCCAAAAGCATGCCCTGCGGCGAACGCCCTCGCTGGCGTTCCGCGGCGCGTCGCCTGATCGATTGCGCCGGCGCCGGTACGATCTATCGCCGGTCGCGGGACTGGCTGAGACGCTTGGCCGGACCGCCGGACGTTGCCGCCTCGTCGGCCACCGCTGATGCAGCCTGCACGCCGAGCGAAGAACCGAAATACGAGGGCTCCGTTTTGCCTGCCGGCGAGGTTGTTGCCTGCGGGCCTGAGGCCACCGTGCAGATTCTGCCCTGGCCATATCCCTACCGGGCCGGTTTCACCCTGGCCAACGACTGCGAGTTCTTTTCCTGGCACGATTTCTGCCGCTTGGGACAATGGCTGACCACGGCCGCATCGACGCCCCTCGGGCCGGGCCTCGGGCTGCCGTTGTCGTCCAGCTTCTGGTTCTTCTCCGAAGATCCCCAAGGGCTCGGCTTCAGTTATTTTGAGGGCGACGACTGCCGCACGCGAAGTCGTCTGGCACCCTACTTGGCGGATCTCCTGAAGCTCGGCTATCTCGACACCCTCCACACCTACGGCGGTTTTGACGTGCGCGGCGGATTCCGCCGCGAACACGCCGAGACGGCCATCGCAGAATTGGATCGCCTGGGCGTGCGGCTTTCGGTCTGGACGAATCACGGCAGCGCCTTAAACGTGCAGAACCTGGGCGGGCAGTGGGCCAACGACTACGCCCAGGGAGACGTGCCCGCCAGCGGCGCCTATCACGCCGATCTGCTGGCCCAAGCCGGCTTCCGGTGCTTCTGGCTGGATGCCTTCTCCACCAATCGCTTCAGCTTGGGGACGCCGCAAGGGCGGGACTATGAGGACGGATTGGCAGCCCCGGACCCATCGCCCTGGGGCGACCGCATCCTCTGCAACGATCGGCTCCGCGACGGACAAGCGATCCTCGTATGCCGCCGTTTCCGGGGTCGGCGCCGGTGGGCGCCCGACCCGAGCAGTCTGGCCGAGCAGATATCGCCGCAAAATCTCGATCATTTGGAGGCCTCCGGCGGGTCGGTCATTCTCTACCAGCACCTGGGCTGCTTTCGCGAGCCGGAAGGCCGGGCCGTGTGCGCCCAAGGCCGCCGGTTG
>CAZFKF010000273.1:0-6583 GCA_964518805.1 uncultured Planctomycetaceae bacterium
CCAGGCCGGTGAAGACCGCCAGATCGCTCATGGTCCGCTCGGTTTCCATCATGCTTTCAGCCACCTGGTCGACCTGGCCGCTGATGAACTCCGGCTCCTGGCGGTTGACGGCGATCTCGCTGAGCGAACGGATCTTGTTTTCCAGCCGGTCGATCTCAAGTTGCACGAGTTGGAAGTTGCCTCTTGCCTTGGCGAGGTTTTCCAGACGCCCGCGGCTGGTCTTGAGATTGTCGGCCAGCGTCCTGCGGATGCGATCCGTCTGGGAATCGGAGGCCGCGGGAAGCCTGGCGAGTCGTTCTTCCAGGCGCTGGACGTCGGCCTGAATGTCTTCTTCCCGGGTTTTTTCCAAGAATCGCGAGAGGGCCCATTGTGTGTAGAGCAGGCGGAGATAGACCCACAGCAGGCGATCGAGTCCGGCCGTTTGGAGTTCTTCCAGCGGCATCTCCGTGGGCTCGGTGCCGGGGCGTTTGAGTTCCCTGGCGATGTGCCGCAGATCGGCGCATTGCGACCTTAGCGCCTCGTAGCGGTCGAGGAGTTCGCGGGGGAGGCCTGCGACGATGTGCCGGAGCGTCTGTTGACTCTCTTCGGCCCCTTCGGCCCGGGTCGTTTTGGCTTCCTGCGCGTCGACGTACGCGCGGAACTTGGGGTGGGTGCCCAGCAGGCTGAGATAGCCGATCTCGCCGGCTAGTACGACCGGAAGCACGATGTCCGGCGCGCCGCTAACCAACGCGAAGGCGGCGCCGCCGAGAAAGGCCAGCAGGTTCCAGCGATTGAGAAAAGCGGCGGTGAAGTACTTGCCCATGTCGGTGTGTGTCTACGCTACTGCACGCCTGAGCGGAATTGTTCGTCGAGCCGGCTGATCACGTCGCGGAGGTGGTTGACTGTTTCGAGGAACCTCGGTTCTCGCTGCATGAGCCGGGCTGGCCGGTCGGCCGGTTCGACTTTCATCTCTTCCAGGATGGTCCCGGGGGAGCCGCCCATGACGTACGCCCGATCGCCCAGGAACACGGCTTCTTCGATCGAGTGGGTCACGAAGAAGACCGTGGCTTCGACCTCCTTCCACAGCGAGATGAGCAGGTCCTGCATGTTCATCCGGGTCTGGGGATCGAGGGCCCCGAACGGTTCATCCATGAGGATAATCCTGGGCCGCAGGATGAGGGTCCGGGCGATGGCCACCCGCTGCCGCATCCCGCCGGACAGCTCGTGAGGATACTTGTCCTGATCGCGCCGGACGTCCAGGCCCACGTGGTCGATCCACCGGCGGCCCAACTCGTGGCGTTCGCGGCGACCGAGGCCCTGGCATTCGAGGCCGAAACAAATGTTGTCCAGCACGGAGCGGTGGTCGAAACTAGTGTAGTCCTGGAAGACCATGCCGCGGTCGGCGCCGGGCCCCGTCACGGGGCTTCCCATCGCCAGGACTTCGCCTTGGGTGGGCGGATGCTGCGGCGCGAGTCCGGCAATGAGACGCAGAATCGTGCTCTTGCCGCACCCGCTGGGACCGAGCACGGCGATGAACTCGCCCTTGCCCGGCAGGTCCTCGACGAAGAAACTGACGTCGCGAATGGCGGTGAACTCGTTGGGCTGCCCGGCGTTGAACGTCTTGGTCACGTGGCGAAGCTCGACGATTTTCCGAAGTCCCGCGGGCTGCGCGCGGGACGGGTCGAGGACTTCGCCCATCCCGATCCTGGCGGCCGGGCCTTGTCTTTCGGGATTGGCGGCTTCGTCAGTGGGGTTCATCGAATCCCTTTTCTCGCCTCTGCGTTTCTCCGCGTCTTCCGCGGTGAATCGATCGCTTCACCGCGGAAGACGCGGGGAGCCGGGCTACTTGGCGGGTCCTGTCTTGCGGCGGAAGACCCACGACCGGGCATCCTCCCACGCCCGTCCGATCGTTCGGACGCCGCGGTGCAGGTATCCGCTGCCACCATATTGGTAAGGAAACAGTTGCCGCTGGACGAGGTACAACAGGCGGTCGAGAGCCAACGCCACCAGAGGGATCACCAGCAGCACGAGGTACACGCGCGGAAGCAAATTGCGGCGCTGCGCGATGAGGATGATGTGTCCCAACCCACCCGCCGCAGAGCCGAACGTCACCAACTCGGCCAGCATGATATAGCCAAAGGCCAGCCCGAACAGCAGCCGCAACGAATTGAACACGCTGGGCATCGCCAGTGGAACGAGGACCTTAAGGATGATCTGCCAGCGTCGGGCGCCGAGGGTATAGGCCGTGTCGATGTACTGACTGCGGATCTCGGCCACCGCGCCGGCGGCGTCTCCGGTGACGAATGCTACGCAGGCGATGAAGATGAACATCACCTTCTGAAACTCGCCGATGCCGAACAGCGAGAACGTCAGCGGGATCAGGGCGGCGATAGGAATGTTGCGGCCAACGATCACCAGAGGGGCCAGGAAGGCACTGGCGCGGCTGAAGCAGCCGCAGAGAACTCCCAAGGGAACGCCCACCACGACCGCCAGGCTGAACCCCAACACCACGCGCCGTAGCGTGACGTAGAGATTGGCGATCAGCGAGTTCTCGGAAAACAATTGGCGCAAGCGGCCGAGCGACGGCGTCGCGTCGTCGCGCTCGGCCACGCCGCCGGAATCGCCGGTCAGAAGATGCGGCAGCTCGCCAAAGGTCTCGCCGGGGCTGGGGAGGACCATCGGGCCGACGATTCGCTGTTCCGCCTCCGGCCCGCTGGTCAGCACCCACCATACCGCGCCGCAGAGGGCCACGCAGAGGGCCCCTGCCAGGATGGACTCTGCAAGCGAGATCTCGGTGCGAAGCGGCGCGAAGCGGGCGGCCGGCTTCGACGGCGAAGGCGGAGTGGACGGCTGAGATCGGTCGCTCGTCGCGTCGCTCATGCGCAGGTCGCCTCAACGATTACTGCCCAACTCATGTCGCATGCCCTCGCTCGGACAACGCGCAAGGCATGCCGTCACGCGGCTGCCAAGCGTGTGGCATGCCGTCACTCGGCACAGCCGAGGGTCGGCATGGGGGCCGTCGCGGCGGCTCCCATGCTCACCCGACGCTTCGCGTCGTGAGAGCATGCCACACAATGCCAAGAAATTGCCCAGTTCCGGGATTTCGCCACCACCCGATCCTTACTGCCGTTCGGCGGGATAGACCTTGATCTCCACGCGGCGGTTCTTGGCGTGGTTCAGCGGCTCCTTGGGATCGGCCGGCCGGTCCCACCCGATCCCATCCACCTGGAGCCGTGCGGGATCGAGGTTGTACTTGGCGACCAGGGCCTGCTTGACCGCGTTGGCGCGGTTCATCGAGAGCTCCTTGACCAGGGCCACGGGCGCCTGGCCGCGCATCGAGGCGTCGGTGTGTCCCTCGATGATCACGCGCGCCGCGCCGAACTTGCCGACGAGCTGGGCCACGCCTTCCAGGACGCTGTCGACGCTCGGGTCGTAGAGATCTTCGGCCTCCTTGCCGTCGGCGGTCTTGCGGAGAACCTTCTTGTGCAGGTCCCAGTCGTTGGGGAAGAATCGGATGACGACCGTGTTGGTGAGGATCTCGGGCAGTTCCACGCGGATCTCGCCCACGGTCTTCGGGGTCAACTGGATCTGGTATTCGTCGCGTTGCGACTTGTACTTCTCTTCGCCGGCCAGCTTCTGGACGATCGAGAGATCCATCACCTGGTCGAACCGTACGGCGGGGTTCTGGATCGTCCCAATCTGACGGTACAGGCGGTACGACTGCTGCCACACCCGCTCGAAGTTCGTGGGGTTGTTCTGGTTAACGAAGAACTGATAGTTCTCGGCCCAGTTGGTGTTGTGGGCGTCGTCGAACATCTTGATCGCATCCTCGCCGGGCACGTTGTATCCGGCGGCCATGAGCTTGGCGCAGGCGGCCTTCTGGTCGGGCTTCTTCAGTTCCTCCATGGCGTCGAAGATGCCGCGGACCAGGCCCTCCATAATGCCTGGATTGTCGCGGGCGAAATCGGCCCGGGCGAACCAGATGTCGGCGATCAGCTTGTTGGCCGTCTGCGACGTGACCAGCATGCGGTTGCCCGTGACTTTAGCGAGCTCGTAGATGTCGGGCGACCAGGAGACGGCCCCGGCCAGGCTCTTATCGGCGTGGAAGGCGGCGGCCGCCTGGAACGCGTCGTCGGTATAGACCAAGTTGACCTCCGAGGGCTGAACCCCCGCGGCCACGAGCATGTTCAAGGCGAAATACTGCGAGGGCGAGTTCTGCGCCAGCACGAGTTTCTTGTCGCGCAGGTCGGCCACGGTCTTGACCGCCTCGCGGACCACGATCCCGTCGCCGCCGTTGGACCAGTCGATCTGCTGGTAGATCCGCGGCATGACGCGGCTGTCGCGTGGCCGGCCGATCTTGTCGACCATGCCGTCGACGAACAAGGGGACCATGTCCAGCGTGCCCCAGCCGATGTGCACTTCACCGGCGGAATAGGCCGAGATCATGGCAACGGGGTTGTCGATGAGCACCAGTTCGACGCGGAACTCCTTTCCGTCGGGGGCCTTCCACGGTTTACCCGCCTTGAAGCCGTTGTTGGCCAGGATGATCGGCGCCCAGCCGGCCCATACGTTCAGCGCGAACCGGACCGTGTTGTTCTCCATCGGCTTGTAGGCCGAGGTCCCTTTGACCTCCGGCATCGGGGCTGCCTTGCGGAAGACGAATTCCTTGGCGGTCAGGCCGATCGAGTTGTCCGGGGCCTCGACCTTGGTCGACTCCGTGGGCGCGTCCTTCACCGGCTCGGCAGGCCCAGGCGGCGGTGTCTTGGCAGCCTGCGGAGGCGCCGAGCGCGAGCAGCCGGCCCGGTATACGGCAAACGACAACAGGAAGAGGATCACCACGCTTACGGCAACGTAAAACGGCGCTTTGGGTTGTCCTGGCCCTGGCATGGAATTCTCCTTCTCTGTAATGGTAGGGTGGGACAAGCGAAGCGCAGTCCCACCGCAGTCTCCGCGGTCTTCCGGCGGGACGGCGCTTCGCTTGTCCCACCCTACGCCTTGATGCGCAAGGCGATTGCCGGTCTTCAGCCCTGAAAGACCGTCTTTGGCCGCGCTTCGTGGAACGAATGCATGACCTGCATCAGGTCGTAGGCGGTCAGTTCGCACAACAACCGGGTGACCTTGGCGTGCAAGGCCGGTGCGAGCAGCGGCTCGGTCTCCTTCATGGCCTCGATGAGCCGTTGTTCCTGGGCTTCCAGCTCCGCCTTGTCGATCACGCCGTCGGCCATTGCTGCCAGGAAGGTCTTCAGCCGCTTGGCCTGTTCGGCAATAAGCGGCTTCTGCGAGACCACGTCAAACCAACTGGAGGTCGATTGCCTGGCGGTCGCGGCGGACTTCGCCTTTCCGGCGACGACCGCCTTCCCAGGCCGCCTCGCAGTCGTCTTCTTTGCGGAGGCCGGCTTGGCTTTCTTGGCGGGAGGTTTGCTTTTCTTGGCCATGCGTCTTGTCGTCCTTGTTCGTTGCTGCGGGGAAAGTGTCTGGGTTATTGTTCCAACAATTGCCGGATCGCCACCATCCGTTCCTGGAGCCGTGTGCGGCCTTCGGGCTGGGTGACCTTCTCGCGCCACTCCGGCGGCAGGAAACTCAGTTGGGTGCACTCTAGGACGGCGGCCAACTCCTGGAGTTCCTTTTCCAGCCCTTGCACCGAGGGAATGAACTCGGCGAGCGCCCGCTCCAGATCGGCCCGGGCCAGTTCCGTGCGCCCCGCGGTGATCGCCTCGCGCTTGGCTGACACGACGATACTCTCGATATCCGCCCCGGTCAACCGCCGTTCGGAGGTGACCGGCGGAACGGCGTCGGCGGCCAGGGCCACCTTGTTCTTCTTGGCCAGGGTCACAAACATCGCGCGGATGTCGGCCTCGGCCCGCGGATAGAACAGCGGGATGTGGACTTCGGCCCGCCCCTGCCGTTTCAGGTCGATGGGCAGAAGGTCCGGACGCGAGGTCAGAAGCACCCAAATGATCCGGCCGCGAAAGCGGGTATTGCCCATCTGGGCAGCGATCATCGAGAATACCCGGGCCGAGGTACCGGCGTCGCCGTCGGCCTGGCGGCTGCCCAGGGCCGCGTCGGCCTCGTCGACGATCACCACCACCGGCCCCAGCGACCGGAGCACCGCCAGCACCTGCTGCAAGTTGGCCTCCGTCTCGCCCACGTATTTCGAGCGGAAGTTCTGCATCACCACGCAGGGAATGCCAATCGAGCCGGCGTAGCATTCGGCCAAAAACGTCTTGCCGGTGCCCACCGGGCCGCAGATCAAATAGCCCATCGGGGCCGCATCCAGGACACCGTGGGTAAGCTGCTCGGCATCCTCGCGGAGCCGCCGCTTGGCTTCCTCGTACCCGACGACCATGTCGAGTTTGTGGGCCGGTTCGACGAACTCCACCAGGCCGCGGCATTGCCGCTCGATCATTGTCTTCTTCAGGCGGCGGAAGCGGGCCGCGTCGACGCGCTGGCCGTCGTGCGCGCCTTGCGACAGCACCACGTTCAGATCGGTCAGACTCAGGCCATTGGACATTTCGGCCAATTGGTCGAGCGAGAAATCGGTCCGCTTGGTCACTTCCTCCTCGCGGAGGAGCGACCGGCAGAAAGTGCTGCGCTGCTCCCGGTC
>CAZFKF010000274.1:0-6573 GCA_964518805.1 uncultured Planctomycetaceae bacterium
TCCGATCCTCTCGGGCGAGTGGGGCTATTCGTCGGCATGGAAGGGCTACGACGCGGTGAAGCAAGGCAAGCTGCTGCCTCGCCAGTGGCTCGTGGACCTGGCCAACGACGTGCCGCTCTCGATCTGGTACGACTGGCACGACGACGGCACCGACGCCAAGGAGCCGGAGCATCATTTCGGCACCGTGCACCACGAGTATCGAGCCGGACACGATCCGGTGTATGAGCCCAAGCCCGCCTATCGTGCGGCCCGAACGCTTACCACGGTGCTCGGCGGGTTTGCGTTCAGCAAGCAACTGATCGTCGACGACCAGGACGATTACGTGCTCCTGTTCAGCAAGGGAGAGCAAACCGCCCTGGTGGCATGGACCACGTCGCCCAAGCCGCGGACCGTTCTCATCCCCACCAGCCCCGGCCGCTTCAGCGTCACGTCGCACACCGGCGAAACGCTCCCCGCCGTGGCGGCCCACGGCAAGGGCCTATCGTTTCTGGTGAACGACACGCCGCAGTACCTCGTGCCCGACGCACCGAACGATCTGCTTCGGATCGCGGCGGCCTGGCAGCGTGCGCCTTTGGAGGCCGTTTTGCGCGGGCCGCAGAGGACCGAGCTTACCACCACGCTTCGCAACCCGCTCGGACGATCGATTCGCGTGCAAGACAGCCGGCGGCGAACGATCACGCTGGCCCCGGGGGAATCGGGCACGCTGGGCGCACCGGTTGAAGTGCTGCGCACCGATCGGCCCGCCGTGGTGCAGCTCGCATGCCGGGTCGAGCAGTTGAGCCCCCTGGTCCAGGCAACGCGCGTGCTCGCCGCCAATCCCCTGCGAGTCAGCGTTGGGCCCCCGGCGGCCAAGGCCATCGAAGTCCACATCGAGAATCCGTCGGGCGAACCGCTGGAAGGCGCGGTCCGGTTGACCGAAATCCGCGGACTGGGCGTCGACGAGCCCGCGGCCAGAATCCAATTCGCTGCGGGCGAGATGGCGAAGGACATCCGTTTCGGGATCCAGGACGATCGCACGGCGATATTCCAGCTCGGCGTCCGCGTGGAGGACGGCCAGGGACGGCTCCAACTGGGCCAACCTCCGGTGCCTATGGCCCTGGTCGACGACTTCTCTCGCTACACGCCCGAGACCGTCGCTCGCTCCTGGCAGATGGTCCCCGAGGGCGACGCGAAAGTCGCTTCCTCGCAGTCGGTCACCGTTGCCGAGATGCCATCGGGGCCGGCCGGACCAAGAGGGCTCAAGATCGCCTACCGGATGGAAAAGGGCTGGAAATTCATCCGCTTGACGCCGCAAACGGACGCCCTGCGGAAGATCGACGGCCGTCCGAGATCGGTTGCCATGTGGATCCACGGCGACGGATCGGAGAACGTGCTGCGACTGCGGTTTTCGGACGCCGACGGCCAGACCTTTCAGCCCAGCGGCCTGCCGATGACGTGGAAGGGATGGCGTCTGGTTACGCTGCCCATGGACGGCACGTCGGCCGGCCACTGGGGCGGCAAGGACGACGGCGTCGTCCGCTACCCGATCCACTGGGATTCGCTGCTGCTGATCGACAGTGTGCGCCGCGAGCCCCGCGCGTTGGAGGTTTGCGTCGGCCCGTCCGTACTGGTCTATCCCGAGCAGAAGCCGGCGGCGAAGGTTGAGGGTAAATCGCCGGAAACGAAAAGGGCTCGCAGCAAGCGGTAGCGAGCCGGAGCACGAAAGGCGCGCCGTCGCACCCGCGTCCTCTCCCAAAGGGAGAGGATCGCCCTCTTCCAATCGTCCAGTCTCCGATCGCCCAATTTCCGGCCGGCAAAGGCCGTTCCCCAGGCGACCATGATGGACTCGCCGGTCCTTACGGGATCGCGAATACCGCACCCGTCCACGCACCGGCCTCGAGTGCGGCCGCGCGAATGCTCAACGGCAGGGCGTCGAGCATGTACGGGGCGCAACTGCCCGGACGATAGTAGCCGAGTGTATAGATGCACTCGTTGGGCGGGAACAAACCGATGGCGTACGGCAGGGCCGGCACCGAAAGGAAGAAGTGCCCGCCCGAGACGAACGGCTGGAGCCACGGTCCCCACGTGTGCCCGTAACGCTCCAATTGGAGATCCTCGAAGTACACCGGCTTGTGGCACAGGGCCGAGGCGGTCCAATGGAACGTCGACGGTTCCCACGTGCGAGGGATGAAGGACGCCTTGCCCATCTGGCACCACTTCGGGAACTCGCCGGACTTGGGCTTCACGCTCTCCAGGATTTGCTTCTTCGACAGCGGGACGAGGAACGTCTCCGGGTCGGGGCATTCTTCTCCGGCCGGAGCAATTGCGACTTTGAGTTGCTCTTCGATTCCTGGCCCCTGGCCGGACGCTGCGGCCTTAGGGGCCGACTCGGACGTCTGCGGCGCGTCGAGGAGTGTCCGGGGCACCGCTTGGCCCGATGGCGGGAGGAGCGTCGATTGCTGGGAACTGGAACTTCCCGGCTTCGCGGCGGGCGGGTTCAACAGGTTGGCCTTTGGACCGCCCAAAGGATCAACGAAAGAGTCGCCGAGCGCCCGACGGACGCTCTTGGCGTCGTTGCCCGGTCCCGCGGGCTCGGCGGCAGCCGCTTGGACGGCGCGGTCGGCGTCGGGCGATGCGGCCGAAAGCCACTTGAGCTGGCGCCCTGCGGCGCCGGTCGAATAGCTGACGGTCTTGGCTGCGGAGGGGGCTGCCTGAAGGAGCCCGGCGGCGATCCACAGGATCGCCGCAGCGGTCATCGCTGCGATCGAGAGGCGATGCTCGAAGAGCGAAAAGAACCGATCCATCCCAAGAGTCTTTGCCAGACCTCGGGGGCCATCACGCTTCGTCGATGGCGTACTCCGTGCTGTAATTAGGCGCTTCCTGCGTAATCGCGATGTCATGGGGGTGACTCTCCCGAACACTGGCTGCTGAGACCTGAATGAACTGCGCGTCGTTACGCAGCTCCTCGATGGTCCGAGTTCCACAATAACCCATACCAGCCCGTAACCCCCCAACGAGCTGGTAAACGAAAGACCCGAGCGGGCCTTTATACGGCACTCTTCCTTCGACGCCTTCGGGAACGAGTTTCTCGGGCTTGCCGGTGCCGCTCTGGCGATAACGCTCGCTCGAACCGTGCACCATCGCCCCCAAGGACCCCATGCCCCGATAGGCCTTGTAAACCCTTCCTTGATAAAGGATCCGGGTTCCGGGACTCTCGTCCAACCCGGCGAACAACCCCCCAATCATCACGGCGCTGGCCCCGGCGGCAATGGCCTTGGTAATGTCGCCGGAATAGCGAATGCCTCCATCCGCCACAATCGGCGTGCCGCTTTGGAGCGCAGTCTGCGTGGCCTGGTAAATGGCCGTGATCTGGGGGACCCCAACACCGGACACGATCCGCGTCGTGCAGATCGACCCAGGTCCAATACCCACTTTCACGGCATCCGCGCCCGCGGCGATCAGGTCTCTGCAACCTTCGGCCGTGGCCACATTGCCTGCAACAACGTCAATGTCCCAATTCTGTTTGATCTTTCGCACGGTCTCGACGACGTTCGCCGAGTGCCCGTGGGCCGAATCGACCACCAAGACATCCACTCCCTTGCGGATCAATGCCTCGACCCGTTCGTAGTCATGGACCCCGACAGCCGCCCCCGCCCTCAGCCTCCCTTGCCCATCTTTGCAGGCCTTCGGGAAGCTCCGCATCATGTCAATATCTTTGATGGTGATCAGCCCGGTCAGCCTGAAATTTTCGTCAACCAGGAGAAGCTTCTCCACCTTTTTTTCCATCAAAATTTTCTCAGCCTGCTCAAGGGTTACAGACCCCGTAACCGTTACCAGGCCTTCTTTGGTCATCACCTCCGAGACGCGCACGTTCCAATTGGCCAAGAAACGGAGGTCGCGGCGGGTGACGATGCCCTCCAGGTGGCCGTCGGTCTGTGTGATGGGGACGCCGGAGACCTTGAACTGGTCCATGAGCTGCCGGGCCTGTTCGGCCGTGGCGTCCGGCGGCAAGGTTGCGGGATTGGCGATGATTCCGTTGGCGCTCCGCTTGACCTTCTCGACCTCCTCGGTCTGGCGGCCAACCGACATGTTCTTATGGATCACCCCAATTCCCCCCTCCTGAGCCAAGGCGATGGCCATGGCGCTCTCGGTGACGGTGTCCATGGGGGAACTCAAGAGCGGGATATTCAGCCGGATTCGCCGGGTAAGGCGGGTGCTGACGTCGACTTGGGATGGCAGTACATCGCTGTAGCGGGGTTCGAGCAACACATCGTCAAATGTGATCGCCTGGAACTTGAACTTCTCGCGCATTGCACGGATCCTCAGGCAGAGAAACTGGGAATCCGGTATTATCGGTGCAGGAGCGGCCGAATGCAATTGACCGGCCTTCAAAGACCGCTGCGATGCGCCCGCCGCGCGCGGCCGCGAGATCGGTTCCACATGCCCGAATCGTCCTCCTTTTCGGGCTCGAGGCCGTAGTCGACCAGCACCAGGTTGCTGTGGCGCACCAGCCGGCCGGTGGAATCCATTTCGTCAGCGGCGTGGTAGACGACGCCGCCGGGCACGTCCATTGTGGTGAACGCCCGGGTTACGGTCTTGCCGTTGGGAGTCGTCGACACCGCCTCGACCCACGCCGCTCGGCGGATGAGCGGCACGATCTTGCACGGGCGGTCGAGCGAGATCACGCGGAACGTGGTCTCTTCGATGGTCTTGCCATCCGAGCCGATCGTCTTGCCCTCGCGTCGGAGCACGTAGGGGGGCACGAAGCGGGAATAGAACGTCCGCGTCCACGTCTTCCCAGCCGACGAATCGAATTCCGCTTCTTCAACGCGACAGGGTATGGTCCGGCCTTCAATCGTCACCTGGCCGGTGCCGAGGGCCCGGATCCTCGCCTTTCCACTCACCCAGTCGCCGCGAAGACTTTGCCGCACGGTTCGCGGCTCGGCCGGGAGACGCTTGCCGGCAATTTCCACGGTCGCCTCGACGCGCAGCGTCACTCCATCGGCATCGACATCCTCAAGGCTGGTCTTGGTTTCCGTGACGCTGGTGTTCGTCACCTGGCCGTGGTCGTCAAGCGTCTCGGTCACCACGCGATACCGCTTCCAGGCGCCTCGGTGGTTGCCAAATCGTCCCCAGGGGTGCAGATCCTTGGTCAGACCGACGTCGTCCCCGCCATCCCCCAGACACGCGAGGGGCGCGAGCAGGACACCCCAGCAGAGGATTTTGAGAAAACGCGACAAGACACGCATTGCTGCGCTCCACAACGTCGCCTTGGCGGCGGGCAACTCACGACACGACTTCGCGTGCGACGACTCTCAAGCTTACCCGCGATCCATCGGGCCTAGGCGTCTCCGGAATCGATTTTGACAGTCAGAGCAGGTTTTGAAAAGGACTGCGCCCAGTCGTGCGGATTCCGGGATGTTTGACACCTTTTACAACACCCCACCGGAGTAGTATCTCCGGTGAAGTCAAAACCATCATATGGTGCTGTCTGCGCGGCCCACAACCACCCCTATAGTGGCACCGAGATGACGAATGCCTGGTCTACGGCCTTGATGAGTTGCTGGGGCGTTCGAGCAACCGAGACGGCAGCGCGAAAAGCCCGGGCCCCCCGAAAGCCCTGCCCATAACAGCAAGCGTACCGACGCATGAGAATCGTGGCCCGCTCAGGGCCAAAGCGGTCGATGAGAAGTTGGAAGTGGTCTAGCACGAGGTTTCGCTGCTGGGCCAGCGTGGGGTCAGGCGGGATGGGTTCGCCACGCAGCGCGGCTTGGGACTGGCGGAACAGCCAGGGGCGTGCCAAGGCGGCCCGGCCGATCATCACGCCGTCCACGCCGTAGCGGAGGAACGCCTCGACCACGGCCTGCGGGCTGCGGAGGTCCCCGTTGCCGATCAGCGGAATCGCGCGCAAATGCGATTTGAGCTGGGCAATCCGATCCCAATCGGCAGTGCCGCGGTACAAGTCCTGGGCCGTTCGCCCGTGAACGGTCACGGCCGCCGCGCCTGTGGATTCGATCGCCTGCACCACGTCGGCCGCGTTAATCGTGTCGCGTGTCCACCCCAGGCGGATCTTGGCTGTGACGGGCGTGGGTCGGCACGCCTCGACCACCCGGGCCACAATTGCGCCCACGCGATCCGGATCGCGGAGCAGATACGATCCGCTCCTTGCCTTCTCCGATATGTCTCGGACCGGACAGCCGAAATTGATGTCCACGACGCTCACTTGGAAGTCGTGCGCCAGGCGCGATCCAACGGCGGCCAACGTATCCGGATCGTTGTCCCAAATCTGCACGGCCAGGGGTCGCGGTTCGTCGATTACGCCCCAAAGGCGGTCGGGAAGTCCGTGGCTGCGGGCATCGAGGTGCACGAAGCCCCGGGCACTCACCATTTCCGTGGCCGGCAGGCCCACGCCGCCCGACTGCCGCACGATCTGCCGATAGGCATAGTTCGTGAACCCGGCCATCGGTGCCTGCAACACCGGCGGATCGACCAGGACGGGCCCGATCGTCAGTGGACGCAGTACGGAGGCTGGGGGGCGGCGGTCGAGGGACATGAGGCAGGCGCACGCGGCGTTTTGACAAGTTGGATGGATTG
>CAZFKF010000275.1:0-6547 GCA_964518805.1 uncultured Planctomycetaceae bacterium
GCCGTCGCCGTTCCAGTCGCCGGAGACGGGGATGGCGCCGGGCATGCCGAAGACATAGCGCGTGGTCTCGTTGCCCTGCCCATCCGCGAGAATCCACTGGCCTGCATTCAATTCCGAGCCGTTCCACGACACGGCGTTGTAGTAGATGTCGTCTCCGCTGGCGACCTGGTCGCCTTTGTCGCGTCCGTCGCGCGGCTGCCCGGCGTCGATTACGCTCAAGTGCCACGTGTAGTCGTCGTCGCTTCCGCCGCCGCCGAGCAACGGCTGAAGCGTGGGGATGTTCACCCCCGGTCCCAGGAGCAAGATCGTCGTCAGCCGATCGGGGGCATAGGGCTGCGTGGGCGGCGGGATCGAGGGCGGCGCGGGCGGCTGCGGAGGCGTGATCGGCGGATGCGGGTCATCCGGGATCGCTTCGAGCAGCAGTTCGCTGAAGTTGTAGTTCTGCCCGTCGTCGCCCGCCTGCAACGTAATCCCCACGATCGCCTGGTTCGACGTGTCGTAGGCGTAGCCGATCACGACGTCGGGATTCTCATAGATCACCAGCGCATTGACCGCCGTTCCGCCTTCGCTGCCCGCCGTGTTGACGCCTTCGACGTATCCGTCGGGCTGTTCCTGGATGATGCAGTAGACGCCGGGCCGGAGGTTGGTGAACTCGTAGTATCCGTTTTCATCGGTCACCGCGGTGATCGGCTGCCCCTCGTCGTCGAGGACCTCCACGCCGTTGGCGTCGGCCAGACGCAGCACGACGCCCGAGAGCCGCTCGTCCTCGGGCCGCAAGACGCCGTCGTGAGTGCGCAGCAACTCCAGTTCATCGGGCGGCTCGGTGCCCTCCTGATACGTAACCACCGGAAGGTCAACGAACACGTAGCCCGAAATCTTGGCCGCCAGGACTTCGCCGAAGTCGTATTTCTCGGCATTTGTCCCCGGCGTTAGCTTGATTTGCGTGATCTTGTCGTTGCCGGCGAGCGATCCGCCGGCAGTGCCCGGCGAGTCGATGCCGTCGAGGTACGCGGCGGGCTGGACTTCTTCAACACCGTAAGTGCCGGGCTCCAACTTCTCGAAGCGGTACGACCCGTCTGCACTCGTGGTCGTGGTGGCGATGCGGTTTCCCGACGCGTCGAGCAGGTAGACGGTCACTCCGGCCAACGGCGTCTCGTTGGTTTCAAAGACGCCGTTGTTGTTGAGGTCGTAGTAGACGCGGCCGCTGATTCGGGCCGGCCGGATCTCGCCGAAATCGTAGTGCAACCCTTGGGTGCCCGACGCGAGCACCGCCCCGGTGATCGAGTCGCCTGGGTTGTGGGCCGTTCCGCCCGCCGTGCCGGCCGCGTCCAGGCCGTCGAAATAATCGACGGGCTGGGTCTCCGACACGCCGTACGTGCCGGGCTTGAGGTTGGTGAAACTGTAGAATCCGCTGGCGTCCGTGGTCGTGGTGGCGCCGGTGGGATTGCCGTCGGCGTCCAGAAGGGCGAGCTTGACGCCGGCGATGGGCGTCTCTCCGGAGTCCTTGACGCCGTTCATGTTGTCGTCGGCATAGACGTGACCCGAAAGGCTTGCCGGACGCAGTTCGCCGAAATCGTAGTGCAAACCCTGAGTTCCCGAGACAAGCACGGCCCCGGTGATCGAGTCGCCCGGATTGTGGGCCGTTCCGCCCGCCGTGCCGGCCGCGTCCAGGCCGTCGTAGTAGCCGTCGGGCTGAACCTCGGTCACGCCGTAAGTGCCGGGCTTCAAGCCCGTGAAGCTGTAATAACCATTGGCGTCGGTCGTGACGGTGACCCCCGCCGGATTGCCGTCGGCGTCCAAGAGTGAGAGCTTGACGCCGGCGATCGGCGCTTCTGCGGAGTCCTTCACGCCGTTGTTGTTGCCGTCGACGTAGACATAGCCCGAGAGGCTTGCTGGCCGGGCCTCGGCAAAGTCGTTGCGGAGACTGTCGTCGCCGCCTTCCAGGGTGATGTCGCTCAACGTATCGACGTCGGTGACCAAGCCGCGGGTCTGGCCGTCGACCGTGCCCGCCTTGGCGCCGATGCTCAGGTAGCCGCTGGGCTGCGTTTCCGCCACGCGATAGGTGCCGGGCTCCAGTCCGTTGAACGCGTAGTGGCCGTTGGCATCCGTCGTCGTGGTGAAACTCGTGGCCACGTACTGCGCGCCCTGGAGCGTATACAGCGTCAGCGAGACGCCGCCGATGCCCGGATCGCCGCTTTCCTGGGCGTTGTTGCCGTTGCGGTCCTCGAAGACCGTGCCCGAAAGCGTGATCGGCAGCGGCGTTTGCTGGAGCGAGAAGACCGCTCCGGCGGTGAAGACTGGGGCCGGGGAAGTGCCGGGCGGGACGTAGTCGTCCGGCGGGAGGGACAGGCCCGAGGCGGCCAGTTTGGCGTCGTAGAAGTCGACGTAGATGTCGCTGCCGCTGGCCTCGGCGTAGTGCGCGGCGGCAAACGTGGCCGACATCTTCGTGCCTTCCCACTCATTGCCTTCGGCCACGGCATTGGCGCCGAGGAACCCCATCTCGTCGACGTCGATGCTGAACACGAAACGCTCGCCGGCGTCGAAACCGGTGAAATGGAAGGCCAACTTCGTGCCGCCGTCGATGACCGAGAATTCGACCTTGTCGATGCCGTTCTGGCTGACGATCTGCAAGGGCTGATAGCCGAAAGCGCCCTGCCCGCCAGCCGCCGTGTCGAAAAGGCAGTCGCCGATCGTCAGGCCGTCGCCCGTCTTGTCGGTGTCGATGATCAGGTCGGTCAATTGCGTGCCCGTCGCGCCGCCCGACCAGGTGATCTGGATCGTGTCGCCAAGCCGGTCGTCCTCGGTGGCGTCCTCAAAGTAGACCGAGCCGATCTGGATGGGGGTCGCCGAGAGAAACTGTCGCGACTCCATGTGCTCGAACCGGCAGATGCGCAAGCCAAGAGAAGTCTTCGAGCGTGCCGTCTTCAGAGGGGGATTCCGCCACAAGTGGCGATGAAACTGATGCAATCGACTGAACAAGCCCACAGACAACCTCCCTGTCGTTGGTGCGCCGTTCCCGCGCCTTCGACGTGTCGGGCACGATGGGTTCGTGCCGCATGGAATTCCTTAACGCTGTGAAATGTTCGAGGCTTCCGGTCCTTTGAGCGACCAGACGCGAACCGTGGTGTCAAAGCTGCCCGAAATCAGGGCTCCGGCCGCGCTGTCCCAGACCATGGCGCTCACCGACCCGGTGTGTCCCACGAGGCGAGCCGATTCCGTGCCGCCTGCGATGTCCCAAACGCGAATCAGATTGTCGCTGGACCCGGCCGCCACACGGTTGGGTCCGCAATAGGCCAAGCTGAAGATCTTTCCGGACCTCTTGGGGAGCACGGTCACCGCCTCGCCCCGCGCGACACTCCAAATGCGCACGCTCCGCTCGTCGCCGGCCGAGGCGAGTTGCGCACCGTCGGGCGAGAAGGCCAAGGCGTTGACCCGCAGACGTTGTCCCGTCAAATCGTGGAGCACTTGTCCGCTGGATGTCTTCCAGATGCGAATCCGGTCGCAGCGCCCGGCCGCGGCCAGGCAATGGGCGTCGGGCGAGAAAGCCAACGCACGGATGTCGCCGCCAGCCGTGGGAAAGGCGTGAATCAGGGTGCCGGTCGAGGCGTCGTACAATCGCACTCGACTCTCGAATCCGCCGGCCGCCAGCAAGCTGCCGTCGGGGCTGAACACCAACGCGCAGATGCCGTCGACCTGTTCGGCCACGACGCGCGCCGGACTGGTGTCCGAAAGATCCCAAATGCAGATCGAGCGGTCGTTTCCCGCGGTGGCCAGCACTCCTCCGGCCGGACTGAACGCCACCGCGCGAACCCAATCGTGATGTCCCACCAGCCGTCGCATGGGCTGCCCGGCGCGGGCGTCCCAAAGGCGGGCCAGATGATCGTCGCCGGCGGTTACGAGCAGTCTGCCCCGCGGGTCCAAAGCCACGCTGGAGATGACCGGGGCCTTTTCGGCCGAAGTCCGCGCCAGCTCGATGACCTGGCTGGGATCGAGTTCCGCGATGGACTCTGCCATGACTACTGCCATTCGGCCCAGCCCCAGGGCTGCCGCTACCATCAGGCCCATGCGAATGATCGATTTCGCCATAAGTCGCCCCCCATTCGCTTCTCGCGCGGATCTACAATCGCTCCTCCTCTTTCATCGGTCGAATCGGTCTGCGGGCCTACCGGAATTGCCGCGTTAACTCCGAATAGGCTGACTTTAACGGCCAGGCCGCACCATCGTGTCTGTCTGGGGGCTTTCGGAATCTTGGGGTATTACAGTAGAATGTGCCGCAAGGATGAGTCGGGGCGCCCGAGTGTGGCGGGTGGTCCGGCAAGGCGACGGATCTGGCGTTCCACAGTGCTGAAGTGGACGCGCTCGTTCCGTTGTGTCCCGCTATTAAGTGGGGACTAAGCCCGGCAGCCGGTTGACCATCATTTCTAGCCAGCGTAGAGTAAAGGTTTGCCATCCGACCGCGTGCCGAATCGGCGGATTTCTATGCTTGCCAAACGCGTTATCCCCTGCCTGGACGTGAACTGCGGGCGGGTGGTGAAGGGAACGAATTTCGTCAATCTGCGCGACGCCGGCGATCCGGTGGAGGTCGCGGCACGGTACGAAAAAGAGGGGGCTGACGAACTGGTGTTCCTCGATATCACGGCCAGCCATGAGGGACGCGATATCATTTTGGACGTGGTGAAGCGGACGGCCGAGGTGGTGTTCATGCCGCTTACTGTGGGGGGTGGCATACGCACTTTAGATGATATACGTGCCCTCCTGAACGCGGGGGCCGACAAGGTCTCGATCAATTCCGCCGCTTGCCGCGATCGTGATTTCGTGCGCCAAGCTGCCCGCCGGTTTGGAAGCCAGTGCATTGTGGTGAACATTGACCCCAAGCGGGTGCGTAAGAATGGGCGGGAGGTCTGGGAGGTCCACATCAACGGCGGAAGGATCGGGACGGGGTTGGAGGCGGTACCCTGGGCCCGCGAAGTCGAAGAATTGGGGGCCGGCGAAATTGTGTTGACCTCCATGGATGCGGACGGGACGCAGGACGGGTATGATCTGGAGATCACCGCGGCCGTGGCGCGGGAGATCTCGATTCCCTTGGTGGCTAGCGGCGGTGCAGGGTGCCCCGAGCATCTTGCCGACGCGATCCTTTTGGGCGGGGCGGATGCGGCCTTGGCCGCGAGTATTTTTCACTACGGGCAGTACACGATTCAACACACCAAGCAGTTGATGCGTCAGCGGGGAATTCCCGTGCGACTGTGAGGTCGCGCGGTGCTTGGGGGTGGTTAGGAAGTGGTCGGTGGGTGACCGTTTGGCGGCCGGGTGTCTCCGGCCGGAAGCCGCGGCGATGGCGTGACCCGGCCGGTTGGCCGCCATCCTTTGCGGTGGCATGAAGGCGAGGAGTCCCTAATGGCAACGGACGGGCAGAACGGTTCGGGAGGCGCGGGCAGACAGCAGGACCTCGAGATCGACAAGCTCTTTCGCGCCTTGGTCAAGGTGCAAGGCAGCGACCTGCACTTGAAAGTAGGCCTGCCGCCGCACGTGCGCGTGGCGGGGAGCCTGCGGCCGTTGAATCGTGGGCCGATCGAAGACGAGGAGATGACGCGGATCATCTACGCCATGATCGACTGCGACCCGCGGCTCAAGGAACGACGCCGTGAGATCTTCGATCGCGACGGCGGGGTCGACTTTTCCCACAAGGTCGAAGTCGACGGCGTCATCTGGCGGTTCCGCGTGAACGTCCTCCAGCAGATGGGCTCGATGGGTCTGGTGGCCCGGCGCGTCAACAACAAGATCCCCGACTTCGCCGGACTTCACCTGCCACAGGTCCTGGAGGGGCTCTGCAAATTCGATCAAGGGATGATCTTGCTGGCGGGGGTCACCGGGTCGGGCAAGAGCACGACGATCGCCTCGATGCTGGATTGGATCAACCGCAACGAGGCCGAGCACATCCTCACCCTCGAAGACCCGATCGAATACGTCTTCGCCGACAAGAAGAGCCTGATCAATCAGCGCGAGATCGGCCAGGACGTGCGCGACTTCATGATCGGCATGAAGCACGCCGTGCGTCAGGACCCGGACGTGATGCTGGTGGGCGAAATGCGCGACCGGGAGACGTTCGAGACCGCCATCCAGGCGGCCGAGACGGGGCACTTGGTGTTTGGCACGATCCACGCCTCGACGGCGCCGAGCACGATCGGCCGTATCCTCGACTTGTTTCCCGAGGGCATGCACCCGGCGATCCGCAGCGCGCTGGTGTTCAACATGAAGGCGATCATCGCGCAGAAACTTCTGCCGTCGATCAAGGAGGGGGTCTCGCGCGTGCCCACCGTGGAGATCATGATCTTCAATCCCACGGTGCGAAAGCTCATCCAGGACGGCAAGGACGACAAGCTCTCGGATGCGATCCGCATCGGCGCCACCGAAGGAATGCAGGACTTCACCATGAGCCTCAAGGGTCTGGTGGAGTCGAAGATGATCGATCGGGCCACGGCCTTCGAGGTCGCTCCGAACCCCGAAGCGCTGAAAATGGCCCTCAAAGGTATTCAAGTGAAGGAAGCCG
>CAZFKF010000276.1:0-6543 GCA_964518805.1 uncultured Planctomycetaceae bacterium
GCCAGCGCCGTTTCGAGCGTTTCCTGGAGCGTTCGGCCGCGCGATTGGATCTGCCACCCGGCGTACGCCGTACCGTCGTAGGCGAGCGTCAGTTTGATGGTGCGCATGGATGCGATGGCCGCGCTGTGGAACCGCGTGATGGCCGTGGGGCATGCTCTGACGCCGCAGGGCATCGGGCGAGCATGGAAGACACGGAGCCCTCCATGCCGACCCTCGGCCGCGCCGCTCGACGGCATGCCACACAAGCGTGTGCTGCCCTCGACCCGCTGCCTTTTTTCCTGCTACCTACTTTCCCTTCCCGGTGACGAGCGCTTCGGCGATCTGAACCGCGTTGGTGGCGGCGCCCTTGCGGAGGTTGTCGCTGACGCACCAGAAGACCAGGCCGTTGGGACAGGAAATGTCTTCGCGGATGCGGCCGATGAAGACCTCATCGCGCCCGTCGCCATTGATCGGCATGGGGTAGACTTTCTTCGCCAGGTCGTCCATCACCACCACGCCCGGCATCGAGGCGAACAGCCGCCGCGCGTCGGCCACCGTGATCTTCTTCTCGGTTTCGACGAGGATCATCTCGCTGTGGCAGTTGGTCACGGGAACGCGCACACAAGTGGCGCAGATCTGGATCGACTCGTCCTCGAACATTTTTCGCGTCTCGTGGACCATCTTCATCTCTTCCGAAGTGTAACCCTCGTACTTCGGCGAGCCGATCTGCGGGATCAGGTTGAAGGCGATGGGATGGGGGAAGCACTCGTTCTGGTGCGAAGCGTTCTGGAAATGGGCGCGGGTGGCGTTCTCCAGGTCGCGGCTGCCGGCCAATCCAGCCCCGCTCACCGCCTGATAGGTGCTCACCACGACGCGACGCACGCGGCCGAAGTCGTGCAACGGCTTCATGGCCACGACCATCTGGGTCGTCGAGCAATTCGGGCTGGCAATGATGCCCTGGTGCTTCCAGATGGCGTGCGCGTTGACCTCGGGAATCACCAGCGGCACCTTGGGGTCCATGCGGAAGTACGCGCTTTCGTCGACCACCACGCACCCTCGCTGCACGGCCGAGGGGATGAAGTCCCGCGCGACCTCGTCGGGCGTGCTCGCGATGGCCAGTTCAACCCCGTCGAAAGCCTCGGGCTTTAGCTCTTCGATCGTGTGGGAGCGTCCGCCGAAGTTGATCTCCTTGCCGGCGGATCGGGCCGAGGCCAGGAACTTGATCCGCTTGAAGGGGAACTTTCGGGCCTCCAGCAGTTGGCGGATGATGGTGCCCACGGCGCCGGTGGCGCCGACAACGGCGATCGAGTCAAACACGGTGATTCTCCGGTAAACAACGGACAGCCTCGCGTAGCCGATGCCTCGGCCGCGCCTCGAAACCTTGATTATAGGCGCGCCGGCAGAGTTCCCTCAACCGGAAATTCCGGTTCGGCCCCCCTCCCCTGCCCTGCCCTCGTGCGAGCCGCCGGATGCTGGACCTATTGCTCGTTGCGCGGATTCGTACCCGTCGTCGCGCCTTCCGGCCGAGGCCCGCGCTACGAGCGCGTCGTCGGTGCCGGATGATGCGCAAAGAAAGCCCACGGGCCGCAACCCGTGGGCTCTCAGACTTCGTCTGGGGTCTTGGGGACCCAATCATGCGCTGACGCGGTTCAGCGGATATTGGCGGGCTCGACCTGAGCCAATTGGCTTTCCAGGTCCAAGTTGTCGGTGAACGTCACCCCCACCCGCTGTCCCGCCTTGAGATACACCGTTTTGGTGATCCATACCCAGCGCGATTTCTCGCTGCTGGCTTGGCCGTCGGCCGGTGAGGCCAAGACCAAAGCGCGGACCGTGTAGGGATAGATCTTCCCTTCCTGCAAGCCGTACGAGACATACTCCCGGTGGCTCCCTGCCGCGCGTGTCTCGCGACCATTGATATAGACCTTGGCCGCGCCCGGTACGTTGACCGAGAGCGTCCCGCTTTCGCCGCGGGTGCGGAAGTCCTGGGTGCTCGAATTGCTCGTCTTTTTGGGAGCGGCCGGGGTCGATCGATCCGGCGGCAACAGATTCATTTCCTCTTCAATGGACTTTGTGGGCCCTGGCGTGGGCGGGGTCGACCGCGGGGGCGCCAATGTCGGCTTCGACATCTGCTGCGGCGTCACCGTGGTCGCGGACGGCGCTGCCGGAGTCTGCGGCACGACCGTGGAAGAAACCACGGAACCCTCGCCGCAACACGGTTCCCACGTGGAGGAACTGCAGCAACCCCACGAACTCCAGGATGACCACGTTGTTGGGTACCAGCGGTACGGGCCGAAGAGCAGGCGACGGATCGGGCCTGGTCGCCAACCGACGACCCAGCTTGGCCCCCAGCACGGATCGCAGCAACTTGTGTAGCAGGGGGTATAGCACGCGGTGTAGCAGGGGCTGCAGCACGAAACGGGCGCGCAACAGCCCCACCCATAGGCGCTGGCTTGCGATGTCGCGATGGCGAGCGATCCCGTCAGCACGACGCCTAATACCAAATACTTCCAACTGAGTCGAATCATCGTCTTTCGCCTCCCTTATTGAAACGACGTGTTCTCAGGTTGCGATGCCTGTGGCCCCTCGCAATGGTGTTAGCATAGCAGGGCACGACAGCAAATCAAGTAGCATGCGCAAACCGTTCCGATGACATTGGATACACAACATGGGGGCGTTTTGCCGGATAGAGTTGGCAGCTCGGCATGGGGGGACCGTTGCTGACGCAGTTGCTGTTGATGCCATTTCCACCGAAGGAGCCGTCGATTTCGCCGGCTCGCTATCACGGACCGAAATGGTGTGCTAATCCATTCTCTAATCTCAGCTTGCGTCCGGTTCTCTCTATCCGTGCAGGCCAAGGCCCCTATCTAATCCTCGTCCGCGCGCTAGCCAGAACGTAGCCTGTTCCTCGTGGCCAAGCTGGGTTTTTCCAACCGGGGGGTGGCTTGAAACGGTTGGATCGAAGGCACACGACGCGCGGCCTAAGTCGCGCATAAGGTTTTAAGGCATTCCCCAACTCCGCTCAGCGTGGGCTATTGCTTCTTCGCCGGAGCGACATGGATGGCGTCGAGAGCCAACTCACCGGTCGCCCCGAAAAGCCCGATGCGAATCACGGCTTCGCGTGCCTTGAGCGGCACGCGCACGGTCTGCGTGACGCGCCGCCACGCAAACGTGCCGCGCCACGGTCCGACGATTTCCTCGGCGACCAGGGCTCGGGTCTCGTCGTAGAAGAGAATGGCCACGAGCGCCTGCCCTTCAGTACCCGACGGCTGGATGTCCTGAGCCCGGACCGAGAGTGAGACTTGAAGAGCCCTCACCTGCCGGCCGTCGACGGGAAACCCTTGCAGCGCCTGGCAGCGGCGGCCAAGTCGTTCATTCACGAACTTGACGTACCGATTGCCCGAAGGGGCCTTGGGGTCCTGGACGACTTCCAGTTGCCGCTGGTAGTGCCATCCGGCAGGTTCTTCCGGATCGCCGGCCACGTCTTCAAAATCACCGTTCTGGATTGCCGGGATTGCGGGATCGGGCTTGACCTCCCGGCGCCGTTCCGCTTCGCCGGTCATGGGCACGAAGAGCGTGGGCCGAAGGGCTTCGGTTTCCAACTTGCCGTCCCGTTTGACGAGCAGATGGAAGACCTGTTGGTACCGCTCTCCCACAGGAATGATCATCCGCCCTCCCTCGCGCAACTGTTGCACGAGCGGTTGCGGCACCTTCTCGGGCGAGCATGTGACGATGATCTTGTCGAACGGCGCGTGCTCGGGCCATCCGAGGAACCCGTCGCCGATCTTCGTGTGGACGTTCGTGTACTTCAGCCGCTTGAGGTCCTTGGCCGCCCGATGTCCCAACGGCTCGACGATCTCGATTGTGTAGACGTCGCGCACCAATTTGCTCAACACGGCCGCCTGGTACCCGCTGCCGGTGCCGATTTCCAACACCTTGTCGGTGGGTTGCGGGTCGATCTGTTCGGTCATGTAGGCGACGATGAACGGCGGCGAGATGGTCTGGCCCCAGCCGATGGGCATGGCCATGTCAAGATACGAGTCGCGCCGCAGCGGCGCGGGCACAAACTCGTGGCGAGGCGTATCGCGAATGTCCTGAATCACGCGTGGGTTGGTGACTCCTGCGCCGACAATCTCCAAGTCCACCATGTGGTTGCGTGCGGCCGTGGCCTCCTGACGCGACTGCGCTTGGGCGCTGGTGGCGGCAAGGATCGCCGCAGCGAGGCAAGCTGGAGCAAACCGCAGGCAGTTCTTCCGGAGTGGCAATGGAGTGGCCTTCATGCTTGGCCCCTTCGGCGTCGAGCGGATCGTTTCTGGCCCTTTCGCAATTATAGACCGCTTTGGAGCCGTCGAGGGGGTTGCGCTTCTCCCTCCCACTCAATGAGTTCCGGACGGCGTGTGTGCTTCGGTGGGAGGCACATCGCATCACTGGGATCCCCTCACAATAGTGCCCCCCTGGTGTTGGCGTGACGTGGCCTGCGATAATCGAGATTAGCGGTTATTCGGCCTCGGTGGAGACTCGCAGCGTGGGTGATCAGGAGAATCAGGCGTTCAAAGAGCGGATAGTCCGTCTCATCCTGCCGCAGGTGCAGACCCCGGGGCAGTACATCGGCGGCGAATTGAATGCCGTGGTCAAGGCCCGCGCGAGCGTCCGAGGAACCCTATGTCTGGCGTTCCCCGATGCCTATTCCATTGGAATGAGCTGCCACGGCCTGCACGTGCTCTATCGCGTGATGAACCAGCGGGAGGCTTGGGCCTGCGAGCGGGCCTTCGCCCCTGGGGGGGATTTAGAGCGGCTCCTTCGCGAGCAAGGGTTGCCGCTGTTCAGCCTGGAAACATTCACCCCCCTTGCGAAGTTCGATGTGCTTGGATTCACCTTGCAGCACGAGTTGGCATGCACCAACGTGCTGACGATGCTCGACTTGGCGGGCGTCCCGGTGTCCGGCACGGAGCGGACCAGCGAGCATCCGCTGGTCATCGCCGGCGGGCCGTGCGTGGCGAATCCCGAGCCCATGGCCCGCTTCGTCGATCTCTTCGTCATCGGCGACGGCGAAGAAATGCTGCCCCGGGTGTGCGAGGAATGGCTTCGCCTCAAGCAGTCCGGCGCAGACCGTGCGAGCGCTTTGGCGGCGATGGCCCAATTGCCGCACGTGTATGTACCGCAATGCTACGAGCCCGAGTACGTGGGCGGTCGATTTGCCGCGCTGCATCCGAAGCACGCCGGCTTGCCGGAGTCCGTTCAGCCGGCGGTTGTCGCGGATCTCGACGCCGTGCCACTTCCCACGGCCCCCGTGGTTCCCTTGGTGGAATGCGTACAAGACCGGATCGCGATCGAGATCATGCGCGGTTGCCCTTGGCGGTGCCGCTTCTGCCAAAGCACGACCACGAAACGCCCGTTGCGGTTCCGTCGTGTGGAGACGATCGTCAACGCCGCGCTGGAGACCTACCAGAACACCGGCTACAACGAAATCTCGCTCCTGTCGCTTTCCACCAGCGATTACCCGCAGTTCAGCGAGCTTCTGGCCCGACTCCAGGAAGTCTTCCGCCCGATGGGAGTCAGCGTCTCGGTTCCCAGTCTGCGGGTCAACGAGCAACTGCGCACGATCGGCGATCAACTTGGGACGGACCGGCACTCGGGCTTGACGCTGGCCCCGGAAGCGGCGCGAGATTCCCTCCGCCAGCGGATCGGCAAACAGATCGACAACGAGGACCTTTACGAGGGATGCCGGCAGGCGTTTGCCGCCGGGTTTCGCCGCGTGAAACTGTATTTCATGTGCGGTTTGCCCGGCGAAGACGCGGCGGATCTGGACGCAATTCTGGAAATGGCGGAGACCATCTCGCGTCTCGGCAAGGAAGTCACGGGGCGGTTCGCCACGGTGGTGGCCAACGTCTCGAATTTCGTGCCCAAACCGCAGACGCCCTTCCAGTGGCACGCCATGCAGACGCGGGAGTACTTCAGCGAAGTGCACGAGCGATTGCGCCGCGGTCGGCGTTTTCGCAGCGTGGAAGTGAAATGCCACGATCTTGAAGCCAGCCTTGTGGAGGGAGTGCTCGCCCGAGGCGACCGGCGCATGGGGAATGTGATTGAGTCGGCCTGGCGCCGTGGCGCGAGGTTCGACTCGTGGACCGATCAATTTCGGCCCGCGCTTTGGTGGGCGGCAATGGAAGACGAGGGGCTCGATGTCCAACGCGTGCTCCACTCCCCTGCCCTGCCCCGCGATCGTCTTCCATGGGACCACATCGGCATCCGCCAAGGCCGGACATATCTCGAGACGGAGAGCGCGAAAGCAGAAGCATGAAGGGGGAAGAGCATAGGGCGGAGCGAGCGTTGCGAGGTCCGCCATAGCATTGAATCGTTGTTCTTTCGTTCAGGTTCCGTTGGCCCTTGCCTGCCCCTTCCGAATCTCATTCCTCCCTTTTCATCCTTTGTCCTGCATTCCCAACCCTTCCCTTATGCCCCGCTTTCGGCTTCTGGCAATCGACATCGACGGTACACTGGCCAACAGCCGTGATGAGCTCACCCCGGCGACCAGCGATGCCTTGGCTCGGGCAGGTCGCGCGGGGGTTC
>CAZFKF010000277.1:0-6540 GCA_964518805.1 uncultured Planctomycetaceae bacterium
AAGCCCTGCTTGAGCAGGTCCTCAAAGAGATCTCGATATTCGCCCTTCTGGCCCCGGATCTTGGGCGCAAGCACGAGAAAGCGAGCGCCGGGGGGGAGGCCGGCGATGCGGTCGAGAATCTGCTGGCGCGTTTGGGCGGTGATCGGACGTCCGCACTGGGGGCAACGCCCGGTACCCACCCGGGCGAAAAGAACCCGCAGATAGTCATAGATTTCGGTGATCGTGCCAACCGTGGATCGCGGAGTCTGCCCCGTCGTCTTCTGGGAGATCGAGATCGACGGGCTGAGGCCGGTAATCAGGTCGACGTCGGGTTTGGGCATCTGGCCGAGGAACTGCCGCGCGAAGCTCGACAGACTCTCGACGTATCGCCGCTGTCCCTCGGCGTAGAGGGTATCGAACGCCAGAGAACTCTTCCCGGACCCGCTCACCCCGGTGAAACAAATCAGCCGGTTGCGTGGAAGCGCCAGACTGACGTCGCGCAGGTTGTGTTCCCGGGCCCCCCGGATGACAATCTCCGTATTGGCCATGATGTGTCGCGAAAAGACGATCCCTCGTTTGCGAAACTGGTTATTCTAGGAGATCGGAAAGGCCTACGACAAGGAGAAATCAGATGCGGTCGTTGGACCGCCCATAGGGACTGCGTGTCCCGCCGCGTACCGACCGCCGTCCTGCTTGCCGCGGCCTGGCGAATGTGGTACTCTCGTAGTTAGATGGTGGGGAGCCGTCGGCGCCGTATTGGGCTGGGTCACGAGGAGCCGGGTGCCTGGGCCTCACGATCCCCGTCTCTTCGTCGTCAAGCGAGAGCCGAGCCGGCAGAGGAGCCCCGGAAAGGCCTGCCCCGGTCGGTCCGCCCAGCGGTAGAATTCTGTCAGCCGAATGGGGAAACGACCATGGCTAGGCAAGTCTCGGGGGTGCGGCGGTGGATGGCTATCGGACTCGGGTTGTGGGCCGCCACACTCGCGGTGGACGTAGCCTGCGGTCAGGACGTGCATTACATCTTCCCTCGCAGTGGGGGGTCGACCCCGCTGTCTACGGTCATTGAAGCGCAGGCCGACCTGGTGGTGGCCCAAGGCCGATTCCTCGAGTCTGTGGCCATCGCCCGCAGAATTCACGCCGAAGCCTACGCGCAGGAGATCCAGAACTCGGTCGAAGAGGTCAAGGCTTACTTTGAACGTCGCCGCATCAATCGCGAAAAGGTGCTCGAAGAAAAGGGCAATCGGCCCGACATCATTCGTGAGAAGAAACAGAAGGCGATGGAGTCTTACGTCAAACGAGACATCCACGACCTTTTGAACCAGGCCGACGTGACCAAGCAACTCAACTGGCTCTTGGCCGAATTGTGCGGGCCGACGATGTCGGTGCAGTATCTGGGCGGGAGCGAGTCGCTGCCCGAACTCAACGATCGGCTGAGCGAAGACGTCAAGGCCCAGATCTGGCTCACCGACGGCGGCCCTGCGGGCAGCCGGCTGGAGTTCAAGTTGAGCGACGGCAAGGTTCTGGAGACGGCATGGCCGCCGGGATTGCGCCGCGAGCCGTTCGCTCCCTTGCGCAAGGAGTTCGAGGCTGCGCGCGACGAGTTGATCCAGGAGGTCGAAGCCGGCGGACAGGTAAGCGAAGCGACGCGAAACCGACTCATCATGGCCACCAATGAGTTGTTGGTCATGCTTGAGAGCGCCTTCCCGACCGAAGACAGGAAGGAATCGTCCGTATTCCTCGAGTATCGTGCCGCCAAGCAGTACCTGCGGTCGCTCGTGGCCCAAGTGAACCGCGCGATCAGCACAAACGACCGGTCGGTGTTTGCCGGCTCGCTTCGCTTTCAGGGAAACACGATTCAGGAACTGATCCAGCACATGTATCAGTCGGGGCTCCTCTTCGCGCCGCCCAAGGACGGCGGCGAGCGGGTCTACAAGAGCCTGGTGCAGTCGCTCCGCAACCTCTACGTCAACCTCCCGAACGTAAGGCCCGCACCGGTGGCCGATCGGGCCAACACGAAGTGAATTCCATGGCTGTCGAAGTCTCAATTCTGTCGGGCGCCCGGCAAGGTCAACGACTGATCCTCGACGCAATCAAACTCCGCGCCGGTCCCGATCCCGGCTACGAAATCTACTTTGACCCGTCGTCGGACAGCTCCGCGCGAGACCGTTCCGTCGCGCTCACCCTCATGGATGATGGCTGGTACATTCAGGCGACCGGCCAAGGCGAGGTCTTTGTCAATCAGAATCCCGTGGTCGGATTGACGCGTATCCGCTCCGGGTCGATTGTGCGGATGTCGGAATATGGGCCGGAGTTCGAATTCCGCATCCTGGCGCGCGCGCCCGCGCCGGTCGACCGACTCGCTGTGCCCGTGTCCGGGGGATCGCAGCCGGCGCCGGCCGAACCGGCATGGCGGGCGTCGCCGAACTCGATGGCGCCCGCGGCGGCATTGGTACCGCCGGTCCCGGCACAGGATCCGGTGAGGCCGGCCAACCCAGCCCCAAGTACGAAAGACCACGGGCGGTTGGCCGTGATGATTGGCGGCGGTGTCCTGATCTGCCTGGTGCTCGTGGTCCTGGTCAAGGTGATGATGACCCCGTCGATCGTGGTCGTCCAATCCCCGGAGAAGCCCGCTGCCGACAAGAGGTATGAGGAGAAGGATGAGGAGCGAAGTGAGAAGCTCCCCGCGGCCGGCGATCAGCCAGCGACGCCGGAGGTCAAGAAGGCCGATCCGGTCCTTGCGCGATTGAAGGACGCCGTCCTCTTGATCCAGGTCGAGAAAGGCGGCCAGTCCTGGCCGTTTGCCACGTGCTGCGCGGTGTCGCCGAACGCCGTACTCACGTCCGCCCGCGAAGCGCTCCGCCTCGGCCTTTGGATGCGTGATCCAGCCTCGGGATTCAAAGGGTGGGTGACCAATCCGGCCACCGGGCTCAGGCTCGCGGTTCGGGAGGCCCGGCTCTATGCGGTGTCCGTCGGTTCCGCCGACAAAGAGAAGCCCAATGACTGGCTTTACACGAACCTGGGGTTGGTCACCGTGGAAGGAACGCTGCCCAAGACAGCCGAATTGGCCGGCCCAGAGGAGTTGGCCAAGTTGACCCCGGGAAAGGCCGTCGAAACGGTCTGCTACGTGCACGAGGGAGATTTGATCACGCCCGAAGATCGCCTCGAACCGAAAGGCGCCGTGGGCAAGATCCTGTTCATCAACGTCCACCCCGATCTGCCGGGCAAGCCGCGCGTGCTGGCGGTCAAGGCCGACTTGCCAAAGTACCCCTTGGGCTGCCCACTAGTCAATGCTGAAGGCAAGGTCGTGGCGGTCTACAGCGACCCGGTCGCGGCGACGGCTGAGTCCAAGGGTGCTTCGCCGGGAACCGAGAACGTACACTATGCCACGGTCGTGCATCCCGGCGTAGTCGACCTCTGGCTGAAGAATGCCGATCGTTCGGCCTGGATGTCTACGGCCGAGTTGAAGATTCCGGCGTACGATTCCGCGCCGACGAGGCCCGCAGCCAAGGGCCGAACCGGCGAAGACAAGGCTACGGCGAAGCCGAAGTAACGAAGCCGAATCGCACGCGCATCATTCGCGGGTGCGTTCTCTCCCGGCGGCAGCGGAGGTATGGTGGCAGCCGCCGCGTCGGCGGACTGGGCCGCTACGGTCCCGTATTTGCCGATCACTCGAACTCGATCCCAAAAATCTTGGCTTGATAGAGTCGGAATCTCAACAGGATCGGCTTGCCGGGCTCGATGCCCGTGTCCGCATGGCCCTTCCAAGTGATCGGAGTCCACAGCCGGTCACCGACGATCGGATTGCAGTCGGCGAAGGCATGCCCCGGCGCGCTTGTTTCCACCTTGATCCAACCGGTGCGCAGCGTCAGGGCGTTGATCCTCAGCGTTCTGCCTGGCGCGATCACGGGGACCATGGCGAACTCGCCTTGATCGTCGGCCTCAAGAGCCACCAGGCGGCCCTTAGGCCACACGGCGAAACCGGCGCTGACCTTGCGCTGACCGCGCGGATACTTGTGCGGCAGATTGTCGCCTCGATACGGCATCATCCAGTCTCCGTTGGGGCGTTCCATCAGTTCGGGCATGACCCAAATGCACCCACCGTTCCATTGCCCGAACGGCGCGGTCTCAAGAAGGTCACCCCCGGGCACCCATTCCCACAGTCTGCCATCGTGGCTTGAGGCCAGTTTGATCCGCGTCGTGTCGCTAATCGAGGCGTTCCAGACCGTCGGGAACATCAGGTGCTGGTCCGGCGCGCCGGGAATGGTGGTATGACATGCCGTGTAGAGGGCTTCGGAGGGGAGCATTTCGGCCGTGGGTTCGAGGATCGACTGCGAGGGGGGGAAGTAGCGAAAATCGGACGTCTCGCTGCGCCCGATCGCCCGGCGCGCGATGCTCGTCCACGAATTGCGGATGTCCGGCGGCACCTTCGGCGATTGGGGCCCCATCGACCAGTATCGCGTGTAAAGCACGTACTTGCGCAACACCGGGTCGTAGTAGCCGACGTTATGGTTGTCGCTGAACTCGATGCCGATCGGTCCGGGCAGGCCATTCCAGTGGATTCCGTCCGGAGACACGGCCCCGGAGATGCAGCAGACGCTTCCGCTCTCGGCCAACGGGAATAGTGCAAGCGAGGCAAAGCCGTCGGGATGCTTCTTGCGGAATTCCTCGAACTGGGCGCGCGTGGCCATGTCGCTCCACACGGCCTTGTACCGCTCCTCGGGCGGGCACGACGGGTCGACGAAGACGTGCCAGGTACCCTGGGTATCGTGCCCCTGGAAGACGATCTCGGACTTGGTTTCCCAATGCAGCCCGTCCTTCGACTCGACATAATGAGTGTTCGTCCAGCCCTTGTACAGCTTGCCCTGCTGCATCATTCCGCGAGTCGGAAGGCCCTCCAGCGGTCCGAGCACTTCCGGTTTCTGTGCCCGGATGCGGATTCCATGGGGCGCAAGCGGGCCTACGTGCCGGGCCGCCAGCGGATCGTAGTCGCCTTTCTCATAGTCGATTCCCTTCCCCTGCGCATCGACCCACCCCACGTCGCCGGGCTGGATATAGTGCCAGTTCGTGAAGACGACGCGTTTGCCGGCCAGATCGTACGGCGCGCCGTAGATTGGCCGGTGGGCCGTAATATCGAGGACCGCCGGACGCGCGGGTATTTCGCCTCCGTCGGCGGAAACGACGGCCGCCAATCCCGCCACCCAAACAGGCATCGCCAGCCACCGAAAGGGCGCGAAGCGTGTCTCCGTTCCGGCGCCGTTGCTCGTGCGCATGGGGAACCTCCTTGAGGCGACGGCTCCGCAGCTCGGAAGGACCGCTCCGTGCAAGCTTGCGAATGCCACGCGGATATGATACTCTCTCGGCCGGAGGGGGGAAAGTTCCGAGCGCCGCAAGGGAGTCGTCGATGAGTGCTACGGCCTGGTCCTCGCGCCCCGGAGAACAGCCTCCCGTGGGCATCGATCTGGGGACGACGTATTCGCTGATTTCCCATCTCGACGCCACGGGCCGGCCGGTGACGATCTCCAATGCATCCGGCGACCTGCTCACGCCCAGCGCCGTGTTTATCGATCAGGACGACGTGATCGTCGGCAAGGAGGCGGTCAAGAGTTCAGCGCTCTCGCCGGACTGCTATGCCGAGTGTTTCAAACGCGACGTGGGCAGCGAGGCGTTCCACCGCAAGCTGAAGGGATTCGGTATTCCCCCGGAGGTGCTCAGCGCTTTCGTGCTCGAACGCCTCAAGAAGGACGCCGAGCGGCGGATCGGCCCGTTGAGCAAGGTCGTGATCACCGTCCCCGCATTTTTCGACGAGACGCGGCGGAGGGCGACCCAGGAGGCCGGCCGGCTGGCAGGGCTGGAGGTGCTCGACATCATCAACGAGCCCACGGCGGCGGCCGTGGCGTACGGGTACGGGCGCGGAGCCTTCGATCCTGCGCGTCCGTCGTCCGCATGGCACGAGCGGGTCGTGGTGTACGACCTTGGCGGCGGGACGTTCGACGTGACGATTTTGGAAATCGACGGGACCCGATTCCGCGCCCTGGCCACCGACGGCGACGTCCGGCTCGGAGGCAAGGACTTCGACGAACGTCTCGTGGCCCATCTGGCCGAACAGTTCCGCACCGCGCACGGCGTCGATCCTCGCAGCGACCCGCAGGACGCCGCTCAGTTGTGGCTCGACGCCCAAGAAGCCAAGCATACCCTGTCGACCCGCAGCCGCACGACCGTTGTCTGCTTTCACGCCGGGATCCGAATGCGCATCGACATCACGCGGGAACACTTCGAAGACATGATCCGCGACCTCGTGGAACGCACCGAGACGACACCCTCGCTGACCGTGCGCCAACTCGGCCTGGAGTGGTCGCAAATCGATCGCGTGCTCTTGGGCGGAGGCTCGAGCCGCGTGCCGGCCGTGGCCGACATGCTCCGCCGCGTGACCGGCTAGGAGCCCGACTGCTCGCAGTCGCCCGACGAGGCCGTCGCGCATGGCGCCGCCCTTTACGCCGGCATGCTGATGGCGGCAGGAAGTCCGGCAGGGGCGGAAGATTCGCGCCGAGCAGGTCCTTCCTGCGA
>CAZFKF010000278.1:0-6538 GCA_964518805.1 uncultured Planctomycetaceae bacterium
CGAGAAGCTTGGCGTCTCGCTGCCGAGATCCGGGATTTGCATGCCAAATGTCCTTCCCTTGGGATGGGGTCACATCGATTCCACGGGCGCGGGAGGCCATGCTCGACATCGCACGCACCGGGGAGAGCCATCTGAACTTGGATGCCGCAGTCTCAATCGGTCCAAACCGAAGGCCGCAGCCGGTGGAACTCATTCAGCCCGGCCCGGGTCACTTTCGAGCCCGACACGAACACCCACCGCAACTGGGGAACCTTTGCCAGATGCACCAGCCCTGCGTCGGTGATGGGAGTGCGGAGAAGAAGCAACGACGACAGATTGGTCAGCTCCTTCAAATGCACAAGGCCCGCATCGGAAATCGACGTGGCTGAAAGATCCAGTGTAGCCAAATTGGAGCAGACCTTCAATTGCGCCAGGTCGTCGTCGGTCACCCGGGTACTCTGGAGGCACAGGCACGTCAATACCGGGAGGTTCGCGACGCAACGCAGTCCGTTGCCGGTGATTTGCGTCTTCGTCAGATCGAGCGTGCGCAGCGCCGACAGTTCTGCAAGCTGGGACAATCCGGCGTCGGTCGTCGCGTGACTCAGCGTGAGTCGCTCGAGATGGACCAGCGGGATGACCGTCACCAGGCCCTCGTCGGTGACCTGGCTGGAACGGAGCCGCAGCTCGCGCAAGTGCGGGAGGCGCCCCAGTCCCATGGCCGACAGTTCGGCCAACTCGTCGTCTCCGGCGTTGGCTCCAAGCTCCACCGACCTCAGGCACAGACGCCCGCTGCCTCCCCAGTCACGGTCGAGCCACTTGAACAGAAGCGGCGGCGTGCCGGCAGTATCGTAGATGGTGCTGCCGGCAGAACGGGCAACGGCCTCCGCGATCCGGGCCTGGGTGGCAACGCGGATCTCGTACTGTACGGCACACGCCACGACCGCGCCAGCCACCAAGACGCCCGCCACGCTCGCGCGACGACTGCCCCAAGGCCGCGTCCAAAACGAAGAATTCACCGTCGGTTTCACATCCGGCGACCCCGACGCGACCGGTTTGCTTTCGTTCAGCGCGCGCTGTCGAGGCGGTCCTGCCAGCAGCCCGATCAAGACGCCGAGCGTTGTTCCAGTTCCCAGCCAGATGAGTTGAAGTTCGGCGGGACGATCTGGGACGAAGGCGTTGACCAAAGCGGCCTGGCCCAGGCAGGCAACCGCCCAACCCAGGCTCCGTGCAAGGATGCTGGCGCTCAACATGCACACCGTCACAACGGCCGCCGCAACCGCGATGGTCACCGCCTCGATCGGCAGCGGGATCGTTCGAATCCTCCCTTGCCGAGCGATTTCGACCAACACCGCCGCTCCCGGCAGACAGAATCCCCACACCAGGACAAACACAGCCAGACGCATCCACGGCGCGACGCTTCGACTCGATGGTTTTGGCATGACGACACCGCCTTCTTCCGAAGAGACTAGCGGAGGTGAATCGTAACGGAGATCGCGTACCGAGGTGTCAGCCTTGAGGCACAGCTTAGTCCTATTATCCGGCGAGCGTCAAGCGCGGAGCGGCAATTCCACCGCCACCCGTCGATGGACTGCCTCGGAAGTGGTACATTGGACAAGGGTGGTCGAAGGCCAGGAACACCATGAACATCGACCGCATCCTCGAGCCCATGAAACGCCGAGAAGAAGCGAAGCGCAAGGGGACGCTGCGGAGCGGTGGCGGGCGATCCAAGAGACCATTGCTTGGGCCGAGGCCCAGGCCACCGTGCGCCGCAACACGCCCCAGCGATGCCTGGAACTGCAGAAGGCGAAGCTCGGCTGCTGGACCGATTCCTCGCAGTGATGGCGTCTCGGACTTCTCCGCGGCGAGTCATCACCGTAGTCGCACGATTTTCGGAGGAGATCGGACGGTCTGTAGAAAACGACTCCCGGATCCATGGGAAGCCATGTCGTCTCCCCGTGTAGGCGTGAAGCCCTGCGGTCTTCACTCGGCCAGTTCCAGGATGCGAAAGTCGTCGAAGCGGATCCAGTGTTCGGCGTCGGCCGGGCCGTTGTAGCACTGGATGCTCACCTGCTCCTCACGTCCCGCCGGCAAGGGGCCTTCGGCGGCGGTCTTGAAGTCGCCTTTGCCGTCCGGGCGGAATTGGGCCACGAAGCGGTCGGCCGTCACCATAAGTCGAAGGTGTATCGTCTTTGTCGAAGTCGGAATCTTGCCGGGGATGATGTACGTCTTCTTGTCGATGAGCTCGTGGACGAGCTTGAACGCCGGATTCTTGTCGCGATACCAGGTGATTCCGCCCTGCTCGTACTGCTGGGTCGGCCCGGCGGTGAACGTGACCGTGACCTCGATGGCGTACTTCCCCTTGCTGCGGTCGGGAGCCGGACGCACAAGGGCATTCTTGACCGTCGGAGCCACGCCGGGCTCAACGCGGATTTCTAAGGCGCCGTCCTGAAGCCGCCATGTCGTGGGATTCTCCCGCAGCCACGTCCACCCCTCGCCCAGCTTCCCTTCGAACCGGTCCTCAAATACGGTCCGCGACTCCGCCGCTTGGGCCAGTCCGCCAATCGCCGCCAAACCAACCACCGCGCATAAGAAACGTCTCATGGCTCGATCCTCCCAACCGCCTTTCCGAACATCCGCATTCCATTTTCTCCGAATTTCTCAGCGGCCGCAAGTCAGGCGTGGTAGGCGGTGACCGGGATGCCGAGGAGCTTGAGGACGCGGCGTTGGATGTCCGATAGCTCGGTGACGAACGTGGTCGAGGCTTGGGAGCCGTCGCGGCGGAGCGTGTAACGATGGATGTCGTCGAACAGATCGATCACGCGGCGAGCCGTGGGGCGGCGGCAGGGGCGATCCTCGGGGTACAAAGGCAGGCTTTCGATCCCCTCGCGCTCCATGGCCTGGCGCAGTTCCCGCTCCAACAGCGCTTCGATGACGAGCACGAGGAAGTACACGCACAGCAGGGCCTGAATCCGGCTCACCTCCTTCAAGTACACGGGGGCGACGCGAAAGTCGGTCTTCAATTGGGAGAAACGCTTCTCGATCGTCGGTTGGCGTTTGTAGACCAGCAGCACCTCCCGTTCTCCCAGGTCCAGGACGTTGGTGACCAGAGGAAAGACGCCGTCGCACCGCTGATCCTCGGCGATCCGCGCGTAGTCGATTCGGTAGCTGAAGTCGAAACGCTGCCTGACCTCCTTGGCATAGCGGGTGTCCTTGGTGGGCCGGCCCCGTCCCACCTGGCGATAACGCTCCTCGACCCGCTCTTCGATGGTGACGCTGACCCAATCCTTCACCTCCCGGGACGCGAGGATCTCCTCGACCGTCTCGGCCACCTTGCTGCGTTGACGATAACGGGTCCGCGGCAGGGTGAGGCGTTGCCGCAGTTCGTCCAGTTCGCGTGTTGCCCGCTGGATGCGATCGGCGCGGATCGAGGCGTCGAGTTCGGCCTTGCGCGTGCTGTGGTACCAGAGCAGCCGATAGCCTTCGCTTCCAAACGGTCTCGGCCGAGATCGCCGCCGCCGGCGATGAGGACCTCCCCGCCGGCGCGGACGATGAAGGCCTCGACGCCGCCGGCCCGGGCGATGCCGCCGGCCGCAAACGCAAGAACCCCCGGTGATTTCCCGGGAAATCACGTTACAGCCCGGGGCGATCGTGCCCCGGGCCTTTCTGGAGAACCAAGATGAGCGATGAAATCAAAGTGAAGGTGCATAGCTACGGTTCCGGCCGGGCGCTGTCCCTCGTGTACTTCGATCCGATCAGCGGGAAGAAGGTCGCCAAGGGCGTGCGGAGTGTCGCCAAGCAAATGGGGGTCGAACTGTCAGACCCGAGCAGCGCGAAAGAAGCCGAGCGGATCGCTGGTCTGTGGCAGGCCGCCTTGAACAACGACCAGTATCAGGCACCCTCGCGGATGACCTGGGAAGATTTCCGGCAACGGTATGAAGGCGAGAAGCTTGCCAGCCTATCCACCGGCACCCAGGAAACCGTGGGAGGCTCGTTGGATTGTCTGGAGCGAATCTTGAACCCGGACCGACTCCAGAAGCTCACATCGCCGGTGATGAGCATGTTTCAAGCGAAGCTCCGGAAGGAGGGGGCGAAGGAAACCACCATCGCCAAGCACTTGCGGGCGATCAAGGCCGCGCTCAATTGGGCCGTTAAGATGGGCTTCATCGCCAAGCGGCCGGCGATTGAGATGCCCAAGCGAGCCAAAGGGGCGAAACTCATGAAAGGCCGGCCGATCACAACGGAGGAATTCGAGCGGATGATTGCCGCGATCCCCGCTGTGCGCAAGCGGGATATCCCCCAATGGCAAGACTACCTTCAAGGGCTGTGGCTGTCCGGCCTCCGCCTCGGCGAATCCTTGGCCCTGTCGTGGGACCTGGACGCCCCGTTCTCCGTTGACCCTTCAGGCCAGCACCCGCGGTTCCGTATCCTCGGGAGGCCCAGAAGAGCGGGCGGGATGAGTTGCTGCCGATGGTTCCAGAATTTGCCCGGTTCCTTCTGGAGACCCCCGTTCTGCAACGGCTCATGCGGCACGCCAGCATCCAGACCACCCTGACGTACTACGTGGACCTGGACGCCGACGAGGTTGCCGATGGGCTTTGGGAGGCCGAAAAGAGCGTTGGCAACATTCTTGGCAACAATCGGCCTACTGGGCAGAATCCGAAGCGACGACGAGTTGACGTAAAGCCTTAGATATCAACCCGTTTCGCAATAGCCGAGGCGGGACTCGAACCCGCACGGGGAGTTATCCCCACGGGATTTTAAATCCCGTGCGTCTGCCATTCCGCCACTCGGCCAAATCTTTATTTACTAGGCACTTACGGCGATAAGCTTCGTTCAGCCATCCCCTCTTTACGCCATTTTCTACGCCCGGTATACTGCTTGGTGGAGAAAGTGCTCCTGCCGGTTGGGGCCAGCAGGAGCTAGTCAGCCCCTGAATAGGAGGGGTTAACCATGACTCTCGATTCTACCTCAAAGCGACCGCCCAAGCCTAGGCCCGATTTCCCGTTGTACGCCCACAAGGTTGGGCGATGGGCCAAGAAGGTACGACAGAAGGTCGTCTACTTCACCCAGTGGTCCGAAGACCCGAAGGGCAAGGCTGCCCTCGAAATGTGGTTGGCTCAGAAGGATGATCTTCTGGCCGGGCGTGAGCCGCGAGCCAAGACGGAAGCCCTGACGGTTGCCGGGTTGGTCAATGCCTTCCTGACCTCCAAAGACGCCCTCGTGAAGAACCATGAACTACATCCGGCCACGTGGCAGGAGTACCACCGCACGTGCTCCGATATCGTGGCCGTCTTGGGTCAGAACCGTGCTGCGGATGATCTTGAGCCCTCCGACTTCGAGAAGCTGCGGGCACACTTCGCACAGAAGGTAGGGCCTACCCGACTCGGAAAGCTGATTCAGATAACCCGTAGCGTGTTCCGTTTCGGGCAGGAATCCCGACTCGTGAAGACAGCCATCTACTTCGGGCCGGGATTCAAGCGACCAAGCAAGAAAGTGCTTCGCAAGCATCGGGCCGAACGTGGTCCGAAGCTGTTTTCGCGTGAGGAAGTGCTTGCCCTGCTGAATACGGCCGATGTGACGATGAAAGCCGTCGTCTTGCTCGGCCTCAACGCAGCCCTAGGCAACAGCGATATCGGGCGATTGGAAGAGAAACACCTGGGCCTAGCACGCGGTTGGCTCACGTTCCCTCGTCCGAAGAGCGGTATTGATCGGCGGGCGAAGCTGTGGCCCGAGACCGTCCAAGCGATCCGTGAAGCCCTTGCTGTGCGTCCACTGTCCGAAGACCCAGCCCACCGGCATCGGGTCTTTATCAGCAAGCAAGGCAAGCCATGGTGTGATGAAGCGGACAAGCGGAGGGCAGTTTCCCACGCGTTCACCGCACTCTGCAAGACTGCCGGGGTCGATGCCCGTGGCCGCGGTTTCTGCTGCCTTCGGCACACTGCCCGTACCGTGATGGATGCTGCAAAGGACACGCCAGCTTGCCGGTTGGTCATGGGGCACGCCGATGCCAGCATCGACGATGTATACCGCGAGACCATCGACGATTCGCGGTTAGAGGCCGTTGCCGATTATCTCCATGGTTGGCTATTCGGCCCGACTGCGGAACAGCGGAAGGATGATGCCCCATCGAATCGCGGGGTGCTCTGAAGCTGTACGCGGGCTAGAGTTTGCCCGGTAGACCTTCGACGGAAGGTCGCACGACTGATCGACCAACTCGCCTCGACCGACCAGGCGTTCCCGGACGGGCAGCGTGGCCGGCCGTCGCGAGCCACGTTGTGGCGGAAGTGGAAGAAGTACCGCGAGGGCGGCTTCGAGGCTCTGTTCCGCAAGCGGCGGAGCGACCGGGGGCAGTCCCGCAAGCACCCGTCGGCGATGATCGCCAAGGCCATCGAGCTGAAAAAGAAGCAGCCGCGGCGGTCCAACGTCCCCATCAACCAGTTCCTCCAGGCCGAGTTCCATGCGGCGATTCCCAAATCGACGCTCTATCGGCACCTGAAGCGGTCCGGACTGGGGAGGTGAAAACTGATCTAGTCGCGTTTGGCGATTTTTGTTCCATTGC
>CAZFKF010000279.1:0-6531 GCA_964518805.1 uncultured Planctomycetaceae bacterium
TCGGGTCTGTGGGAGCCCCGGGCGGGAAACCGCCCGGGGCCACCCGGTCCTTTTGTGTGGTACGTGTTTTCGGTGGTGCGCAGCGCATCACCGAAACCGCTGGACTCGAGAGTGCTTTGGATCAAGAGCATGAAATTCAACCAGACTCGCGCAGGAAGTCCTCAAGACATGTTGTTGTCGATTCTCCTATCAGTCGGGTTCCTCTTGCTGATTGTGGGATTCTTGCGAGCATGGTTCTATCTGGGTAACTTGCTTGAAGTGTTGTTCGTCCAGCACACATCTGTCCCCGTCTCCTTAGCACAGAAGGCTGGGATGTGGATCGCATTCGCGCCATTTTGGTGGTTGTTGCGTATCGTCGGGTTCGGCGTCGCGAAGTGGGCGAACTACTTTGTACTAGGCGTCTTCTTTGCGGCAATCAGCATCGTGGAATTCGCCCTCGACGCGACCGGCGGGGCTCTTGCGCCGCTTTGGGAATTGGGTCTGTTTCTCTGCGTCGGTTATCTGTACGGTCGCTACTGTAAAGTGCATCTCTCGCACCGCGAACCGACGCCGTGCAGGACAACTGTACTAGAGAGTGTTATGCGATCTGTCGGGCGATTTCTTCGACGCGTGATGACGCGGAAAGGAGGGCGGAAAAGGGGATAAGTCCAATTATCTAGAGGACAAAAACGGGACAGGCCAAATCCAGCCCGTAGGGTCAGAGCGCATTTAGACGACAGCACCGGGACGTGCCGTACCTCCTATCGTCTAAATGCGCTCTGACCCTAAGACTCGCTCTGACCCTAAGACTCGTGCTAAGACTCGTGCTAAGACTCGTGTAAGACTCGTGCTCGCTGACCCTAAGACTCGCCTCGAAGACTCGCACTCTGACCCTAAGACTCGCACTGCACGAGAGGCTGCCTAGTTCTTGGCGTGTCTCTTGACCTGTTCTTTTTCCGCTTTCGCCTTCTGGATTGCCTGGTGCGCGTCGCGATACCGCTGGCTCGCGGGCGTCAACTGCGCGGCATGGGCCACGGCAGATTCGGCCTCAGAGAAATCGGTCAGATCGGCGTACATTTGGCCCATTTCGAACCAGATCTCCGCATTCTTTGGTTGGATCGCGGCGAGTTGTTTCAGAAATTCTATCGCCTCGGGGATGCGGACTTGCTGGCGGCAGAGCCACGCAAGCCCCTGCCGGCACTCGATGTTCGTCGGCGAGAGGGCGGCCGCCCTGCGCCACAGTCGTTCGGCTTCTGGATGGCGGTGGTTGACGAAGTAGATGCCCGCAGCCCTGGCGTAGATCTCGGCGATGTGTCCGCGCACGGCATCAAGGTCGTCGTACTGCTTCTTCTGCGCCCGCTCATCCCGCCGCTGTTCGGCCTTCAATTCTCGGGACTTCTGGATGCACTGTTTGGCTTTGTCCTGCTGGCCCAAAGACGTGTAGACGTTCGCGAGCCGATAGTACGCGTCGCCATACCTCGGGTACTTCTGGACTGCCGCCTCCAGGTTGTCTCGGGCCTTTTCATATTGTTCCAACTGGAGATACGCCTGTCCCAAGAGGAAGAATCCCTGCGAGCGCGGGTCGCGCTTCAAATGGACTTCCAGCACGGCGATCGCTTCCTTCGGCTGATTTGAAGCGATGAGCGCCTCGGCGAGAGCGATGCGGGCCTGGAAGTTCTCCGGATCCAGCGACGTCGCTTTGCGAAGTAGATCGGCCGCCTTTCGATGGTCTTCTTGGCTTGCCGCCAAGCTCGCGATGCCGACATAAGCATACGCATAATTCGGATTGAGCTTGAGGCACTTCTCCCAGCACTCGAGCGCCTGCTTCGATTTGCCGAACCACTCCAGGTGTCGCGCCTTGAGTTCCAAGGCATCCGGATTGGCCGGAAATGTCTCGATCAGGTGGTCGAGAAAGCGCACCGACTCTTCGGAGGCCGCTTGAGGGGAGGTTGGAATCGGCGACGCCGGATCGGGTAAGCCTGCCATGAGGTCAGGCTGAGGGGCCGTCAGCCCCGACGCGGTGCGCGTCCGAAGTTCCGGCGACGTGTCAACGGATGGCGTCTCGGCCGGTGGCAACCTGTCGGAAGCCCCTTCCACGCCAGGGGCGAACCACCGGACTGCTCGAGCGGAACATAAGCCCGCACACGCGGCAATCACGACGGTTGCCGCCAGCAACAACCCCTGAGTCCATTGGCATCGCCCGCGAAGAGCCGTGCGGACTGGCCCCAATGCCTCTTTCCATCGCATCTCACTTCCCAACTCTCGAGCGAGGCCCCGCGGGCAAATGAGGCCCAGTCCGCGGCGCGGACTGGGGTGACCAAACACGGGCTCCGGATGCCACTGTGCGCCGATGCGGACATTCCAGAGCAAGAATTGTCCCGCCCGGGGCGCGGCGCCGCCTACTTCTTTTCTGCCGTATCCGCAGGTGGCGTGGCGGCCTTTTCGGCAGGCGATCCACCCTTCTTCATCGCTTTCTGCATGTCCGCCAAGCGCTGCTTTGTCATCTGCTCCATCTTGTCCTTTGAGATGTCGGCCGCCTTCCCCGAATCGCCGCTATTGCCTGACGTCCCGCAACCTGCCATCGCAAAGGAAAACGGAAGCAACACCACGAGCACCACAAGCAATCGTCTCACAGTTCAACCCTTTCCTACAAACGTCTGAAGTAGAGGATCCCGCTGACAACGAACTAGCCATGAGTTTAGCCAGCGTCCTTGACGAGGTCAATTGGCGGGAGAATCACCACCACGGCAAGGCGGCCTTTGTGTCGGCCGTAGACAGCGACGTCCGGCTCGCGGCGTCAAAATAGGGGCGATCGAGAGCCAATCGTGCGAAGAGGAAATGGGAGACTCATCTTTTGTCGCGATTACGCCGAACCCTTTCGCATGGGATTCGTCCCGAGTGTCGGGCATACCGCATGAATCACACGCCATTAGCAACCTACAGCCTTGATTGCTCGTCGGTTGTAGACGCATATCCCCAAAGTGTGCATCATCATTAGTCCGGTAGTCTCTGCATGGTTTCCTGTCCGACGAGCCCGTTTTTCTGAAGACGTTCGTCCAAAATGCCGCGACGTTGGGGCAAGACAGTTGATATTTTTGCATTGCGCTTGACGAAGAGACGCTCCAGACTAGACTACGAGCGCTCATTGCCCTATTGTAGCTACAACTTCACTTGGTGTTCTTCTCTTACTTTTTCCAGGAGGATCATGATGAAACGGCGTTGGCTTCGTTTAGGCTTCACATTGGTGGAGCTTCTCGTGGTGATTGCCATTATTGGCATCCTTATTGCGCTACTCTTGCCCGCTGTGCAGGCCGCGCGGGAAGCGGCCCGCCGATCGCAGTGCACGAACAACTTGAAGCAGTTGGGTCTGGGATTGCACAACTATCATTCGACCTACAACTGCTTCCCCAGCATGAGCCAGGGATCGGATTGCCGAGACCAGGCCTGCGTAGATCCGATCTCGTATTCGGGAACCAGCTACGGCGCGATGAGCGGCGTGGTGGTGATGCTGCCGTTTATGGAGCAGCAGGCGCTGTACCAGCAGTGGAACAACCGTCAGGCCAGTGGGAACGGGCCCAATGGTTACTACAACCCTTGGGGGCCTGCTCCGTGGTATGGATGGGATTTCTTGCCGCACCACGCACAACCGCCCGCGCTATTGTGCCCTTCGGACGGGGCGGGCGGCAAAGTAACGGATCAAGGGCAGATCTACTGGTGGCAGGGCGACACCAACTACAACTTCTGCAACGGCGACTATGCCGGGGACACGGGCGAAGGTTGGGCCGGTGGAAAGCGTCCGCGGGGTATGTTCGGCTTTAAGACCTTCTACAAGACCGCCGATTGCGTCGATGGCACTTCGAACACGCTCGCCATGAGCGAACACGTGATCAACTCGAAGTACCAGAACAACGAGATCCACGGGGGCTACATCAATTTTGGCGATTGGCGGAACTTCGCCGAAGCGGGCCGCGCGACCCAGTTGCTCACCTACAAGCAGGGACAGTTCATCTCGGGCGGATCGATTTCCGACTGCCTGAGAGGCGTGCATTACGGTTGGGGCCCGATGGTGGTCAGTGGCTTCAATACGATTCTTCCGCCGAACTCGATTGGCGGAACGAACTACTCCTCGGAGTGGGGTAGCTCACACATTCTGCCTCCCGACAGCCGCCACCCCGGCGGTGTTAACGCGGCCATGACGGACGGGTCCGTTCGGTTCGTCAGCGAGACGATCGATACGGGGACGACTGCGGCGGCCGGTGTCACGCAGGGTCAAAGCCCGTACGGCGTCTGGGGAGCGATGGGTTCGAGAGACGGAGGCGACAAGTCCAACTAACGCGTTGGAACGCCTCGATTTCACCAGAGTCGAACCGGCCGCGAGACCCGTTCTCGCGGCCGTGTCTATTTCTTGCCAGGGAACGGGTCGACCGGCTGTTGCTGTTCACCGACGCGAGAAGACTGTTCGGCCGGCGTCACCGCCTTCCCGTCCCTTCGGTGAGCGTCACAAGGCGGTTCGCGGCAGAGTCCTCGAATACGTCGACGCCGCCTCCCATCCAGCGGACTTCGATCCGGTCGACGCGCTCGCGATTGCCGAGTCCGAAATGGAGCCGCGAGCCCCAGTGGCTTTGATAGCCGCGGCCGCTGTGGACCTCGTCAACCTGAACCAGGGCGCCGGAGACGACCCGCACGCGGGCCCCGACCCCGTCGCGGTTCGTCTTCGCCCCTTGGAGTCGAAGTTGGATCCAGCGATTGCCGTTTCGCGTTTCGTTTCTCAAGACCGCAGCCGGCCCGCAGGAGTGCAATACCGTGACGTCGATGCGGCCGTCGTTGTCTAGATCGTCGAAGGCCACGCCGCGCGTACTTCCGCGAACGAGCATCCCATCGCCGGCCGTCATCGTAACGTCGACGAATCGGCCATCGCCGGTGTTCCTGAGCAGGGCATCTCCTGGCGCATAGGTTGTGGTCCGGTCGATCTTGTCGATGAATTCCTCGAGGTGCCCATTGCCGACGTAGAGGTCTTTGAAGCCGTCGTTATCGAAATCGACCAAGCCGCACCCCCAATTGATATAGGGAAGCGTGACGACGCCGGCGTTGGCTCGAACGGTCACGTCCTCGAAAACGCCGTGGCCGTGGTTGCGGTACAGGCAGGGCAGTTCGGCCTGGTAGGTGGTCATGAAGATGTCCAGCCAGCCGTCGTTGTTGTAGTCGCCGCAATCGGCACCCATGCTGCCGGTTGCGCTTGCTTCGAAGTTGTAAGCCACGCCCGCGGCAACGCCGTCTTCTTGAAACTCTCCGCGGCCATTGTTCCGGAATAAGGAATTGGCCCCCAGGTCGTTGGCAACGAACAGGTCGTCGTCGCCATCGTTGTCGAAGTCCCCGGCGACCACTCCCATACCTGTGCCGGCGACGCTTGCCACGCCGGACGGAAGTGTCACATCGAGGAATACGCCGTCGCCTTGATTGCGGAAGAGCACGTTGTGCTCCGGCTCGAACTCGCTGGGACCGGGATAGCGGAGGTAGCCACCCAAGAACCGGGTGGCTGGGTGGTCGAAGGTGAACTTCACATAGTTGGCTGCAAACAGATCGAGATTGCCGTCGCCGTCGATATCCAGAAAGCAAACCCCCGCGCCAACCCTGTTGCCGCGGCCGACACCCGCCTTCGTCGTCGCGTCCGTGAAGGTGCCGTCGCCGGTGTTGTGGAAGAGGACGTTTGGTCCGGAATTGCTTACATAGACGTCGGGGAGTCCATCGTTATCGTGGTCCGCGACGGCCACCCACATTCCGAAGCCCGGGTCGCCTGCGCCCGCCTTGTCCGTCACTTCGACGAAACGTAGGTTCCCCAAGTTACGATAGAGCGCATTACGCACCGGCTGGCCGAGTTTCGTGCCTGGCAAGGGGCTCCCGTTCAGGAAGTAGATGTCCGTCAGTCCGTCCCCGTCGTAGTCGAACGTGGCCAGGCCGGCGGATACCGTCTCAACGATGAATCTCTTGCCTGAGCCCCCGTGGGTGTGGACAAACGTGACACCTGCGTCGCGCGTGACGTTGCGGAGTTGAATTGGCCCGGTGCCATCGGCCCCAGGCGCGGCTTCCACACTCATTGCAGGCGGGGCGGCAGGAAAGGCAGGCGTCTCGGCAGACTTCGGACCATCCTTGGAATAGGAGGGGACGCGGGGCCGCAACAACGGAGCTAACGCAACGGAGCATGCGATCGCCGCGCCCAATCCCACCGCGGCCATGGCAGTCGCCATCGGCCAGCTCAGGATCCACCCGCGCATCTTCAGTCCTTCCCTTGAAGGGACGCACCTGGAGTCTGATAGCGCGGGTTGCCTGGCTCCAGAGTCGCAGCCTTCTGAAGCGCCGATCTTGCCGCGTTCAGATCGCCTTGCTGTTCGCAAATGGTCGCGAGAATAAAGAAGTTCCATGCGCTTGGTTCCAGTCGGGCTGCCTTCGCCGCCAGCAGCTTCGCAAGCGGAATTTCCTGTCCGGCGCGGAGGTAAGCCTCCGCCAGGCCCGCATAACCGACCGCGCGATCCGGCGCCAATGCGCAGAGTTCGC